>MHYW01000143.1 GCA_001828545.1 Planctomycetes bacterium RIFCSPHIGHO2_12_FULL_52_36 | reverse complement strand
GGGCACGAAGGTCTACCGCCAGGTCAATGAGTCTCTTTGTCTCTTCAAAGAGATGCTCCAGTCCTCTGTCGGGAGTGGCCCTGCCACCCTCCCGGCCGAAGTCCTGTCCAAAGCAACCGGAGAGGGCACAGATTTCCATCCTGCAGGATTTGGAATAGTGGAGGAAGTCCCGCCTTCCTGTGCGGGAGAGTTCGCAGGTTACTTCACCCCTGGTGGCTTCTACCTCAAAACCCTTAAGGCCGATAGTGGAGGCCAGGGCGATGGCATCCCTGACGTTCAGGCGCAGGGAGGCGAGGGTAACTCCTAGTTTCATCGGAGGAAGGCGTTAATGAAATCCCCGTTAATAAAGGGAGAAAGAGATGATATGTATACTAATCCACTGATTTTGTGGTAAGCCGCCTGAGGTGACTAATGGGTTATCGTTTGGTCCACTGGAAGCTTTTTCTAGCGCCCTTCTGCCCGTACTTCTTCCTCTCCTTCATGCGGCTATCCCTGGTGAGGAGGCCGTAGGCCCTGAGTTTCTCTACATGGTTATCGTCTACCTCTCGCAAGGCCCGGGCTATTCCCATAGAGATGGCCCCTGCTTGCCCCATAGGCCCACCCCCAAGTACGTTTACGTGTATATCGTATTTGCCCAGGGTCTCCGTCGTCTTTAAGGGAAACAGGACGTAGGCCCTGTCCCTCGCCCTGGTGAAGTATTTTTCCAGAGGGTTTTCGTTGACTGTCACCTTTCCGCTACCCTCTATCATCCTCACCCGCGCCACTGCACTCTTGCGCCTTCCGGTCCCTAAGATTTGGGTATTTTTAGTAACTTGTGTCGTCTCTGCCATATTGCTTACTAGCCGATAGCTAATTCTACAGGTCTTTGCGCCGTATGGGGATGTTCTGTTCCGTCATAGATTTTCAGTTTTTCTAACATCCTTTCGCCCAGCTTGGTCTTGGGTAACATGCGTCTCACGGCCAGCCTGACCACTCTGTCTGGATGTCTCTCCAGCATCTCTTTCAGGGGGATAATCTTTAACCCCCCCGGATAGCCCGAGAAGCGCTGGTAGGTCTTCTCCTCAAGTTTTTTACCGGTTAACCGCACCTTCCTGGCATTAATTACCACTACATAATCACCCGTATCCACGTGAGGTGTATATATTGGCCTGTGTTTTCCCTGGAGGATGGTGGCTATCCTGCTTGCCATCCTGCCGAGGGTTTTCCCCTGGGCATCCACCAGGTGCCATTTCTTGTCAACCTGATTTTCTTTTGCTATGAAGGTCTTCATGAACCGTCCTTTATATCATAAAGAAAAAATATGTCAATAGCGTAAAATCCTGGACACGTATTTGCCATAAAGATGGGTAACATCCGCCGTAGGCGGATTACCTGCGTCTATAAACTGCACGGTAGAGGCCCCTGCAAAACCGATAAGTCCCAAGTCATTGCAAGGAGCGTAGAGGCGAAGCAATCTCTCTGAGTACTGGATATCTAGGGCCTATCTTGACAGCTTCGTCCGGTATTTTTTTTCAGAAGTCTCACAGTAAGAGAGCTCTGCAAAAGTCAGTGAATGCCTCTAATTTACCCCCTCCCTTGAGGGGAGGGGGTAGGGGGAGGGTGATTATTTGGCACGTCTAAGTTTGCATAATATAAATAGATATGTGAGAGATTTGATAATCACCCTCTCCCTTCCCTCCCCCATCAAGGGGGAGGGAGTATCTGGGTAAGGTCTATAAATAGGGAGTTTTTCAGAAGTCTCACAGGAATACAAAAATTTTTGTGGAAATTTAAGGGAGAGGGTGTATCCTTTCTTAACCAGAGATTGCAAATTTTAATCCGCCTCAGGCGGACAAGTCTCCATTTTACAATCATTATTGCCTGGACGGTCTGCATACTGTTTGCTGGAGAAGCAATAACTAGGAGAAAGGAGGGCCGCTTGTATATCTTTAATCTTATTCTAATAATGTTTATTTCTATTAGTGCTACTTGTACCTATGGGGCGGATTGGAGGCAGTGCCAGGAAGAAGGGGATAAGCTTTTTGCCCACAGGAACCACGAGGGCGAGGAGGCTACGAGCATACAAGGGGCTATTACGAAATATCAAGAGGCCCTTGCAGGAGTCCCCAAGGATAAGGGCAACGAGAAGGCCCTCTCTGACATTTATCTCCGCCTTTCAAGGGCCAATTTTGAGCTTGCCTACTACTGCCTGAGCGACGACGATAAGGTATTGCAGGGCTACAAAGACGGTATTGACTACGCCGACAAGGCTATAGATATTAATGATAAGAATGGCGAGGCCTATTTCTGGAGGGGCGTGAGTACAGGCTCCTACAGGGATAAGAAGAAGGTGTCCGGGGTAGGGGGGCTTTTCGGTGGGGGTATAAAGAAGGATTTCCAGCGGGCCATACGGTTGGACGAGAAGTGCGACTACGGTGGCCCCCACAGGTTTATGGCTGAGTTCCACCTGGCGACCGATGACACGGAGGATGCCAGCATACATGCCCACCTGGCTGTAGAGATAGCGCCGAACTACTTCTACAACCAGTACGTCCTGGCAAAGGTGCTCTGGGCGTTAGGCCAGAAGTCCCAGGCGATAGAAAGACTCCAGTATATCCTCTCAAAGGGGCCAGATGTCATCCCGGATGCCGCTATGGAAAATCGTGCCATCATCAAGGCAACGAAGTCAACACTTGAGGACATAAACAACAAAAAGGAGCCTAGGTGGGAGTAGAGGCTCATGCCTTAACAACCCTGTTTCTACCCATAGACTTGGCCTGGTACATGGCATGGTCTGCCCTTTCTAGTAGACTTGCACTCTCCTCCCCTGCCTTGAGGCTAGTAACACCAGCACTGAAGGTGAGGTGAATTGGTTCAACAATCCCTTTAGGTGTGAAATCTAACCCTCTAAAATTTTTGAGTACCCTCTCGGCCACAACCACTGCCTGCTCACCATTGGTTTCGGGCAGGACCACTACGAATTCCTCCCCTCCATAGCGATAGGCTATATCTATCTTTTTCCTTGTGTCCCTCAGGAGTACCTCTGCTAAACCCTTAAGAACCTTGTCCCCTTCTTGGTGTCCGTAGGAATCGTTATAACTCTTGAACCTATCAACGTCCATAAATATCATGGAGAGTGGGCGGTGGAAACGATTAGTCCGTACAACCTCCTCCACCAGTTTGGTCTGCAGGTATCTCCGATTGTAAAGGCCCGTGAGTGCATCGGTAACACTCAATTCTTCCAATTTCTGCTTATCTTGCCTTAGTTCTTCCCTCATAGTATCAAAGGCCGTTGCCAGTTCTCCGAACTCGTCCTTTGACCTCAGTCCCACGGCAGTGCTGAGGTCTCCCCTGGCCATGCTCCTTGTAACTTCTGTCAGGTGAAGAATGGGGGCGGTGAACCTCCGTCCAAGGAAGACTGCCGATGCCGCCACTATCAAGATAAAGGCAAAGCTGATAGACATAAGGGCCCTGTCCAGCTCATAGAGGTCTCTATATGCCTCGGCCTCGTCAATTTCAGACATAAGCCCCCAATTGTACTCAGGAATCCAGTGCCAGAAGCCCAGCACCTTCACCCCACGATAGTCCGGGTACCCTCCTGCATCGTATCCAGGTTCCCCTTTCAGGCATGCTTGTGCCCCCTTGGTGAGCTGGCCAGTAGTAGGGTCTACAAGTTTTAATTCCAGGGACGTCCGCTTCTTTACTAAACCCATCTCCCTGATGGTAGAGACAAAATGAGAGTCGGTAATCATGTAGCCGTTTTCGTCTACCAGGTAGGTCTCACCTGTCCTGCCGAGCTTTACCCGGCGCATCTCCTCGGAAAGGGCCGTAACATCCACCATCAGACTCACTACACCGATGGTTTTGTCTCCATCATCCCTTATGGGGCTAGAGACAAAGAGGGTAGGCACCCCCTTCTCCATCTCCCCAGCCTCGTTCTGAATGGGGAAGACGGAGGGGTGGACACGGGTTATAAAGATGTTGCCCTTTGTGGCCTCCTGAAAGTAGTCAAACTCCGCTACGCCTAGTCCAACAAAATCCTCTCGGGTGGATACTCTAATCCTGCCTGAACTGTCCGCTATAGATATCTCTGTGTAACCGTATCTGTCCTTTATGAACCGGAGGTAAGAGGTGAGTTCCTGAAACTCCTTATCTCTCGGAACAAACTTTAAAAAGGACCTTACGAGATATTCCCTGGCGATAGCCGCAGTATCGGCCTTGCGCTCCTTCATCCACATGGAGATAAGTTCGGCCTGCTTGTGACCCACGCTTTCTAGGTCTCTTATCCTTACCTCTTGGAAGGCCTCCCAGACCTTAGGATAAATTACAAGCCTTGAGATTAGTAAAGGACCAAAGGAAAGGAGGAAAAAGAGAATTATTGTCTTGCTACGAATAGAATTTAACATCTCCAGTTTTCCCCAGTTTGGTGTGCCAGATTGCCTGGCACATAATTAGGCAAAAGTCGTGCAACAAAACATTGCACTAGGCAACGGAAATTTAGCATATCACTATACTTATGTCAACCAGTTATATATAAAGCAAGATAATCGTTAAGGTGGAAATCCCCCTTTCCAAAGGGGGAAAACAGGGCGCAATTTCTCCTGGTCCATACTCTAACTCGACCCCCTTTAGTAAAGGGGGGGGATTAGAAAAAGTTGCTCCGTGTCCGAACTTTCACCTCCGGAGAAAAACGTCTTTCCACGTCTCGGCCCCAGACGGAGGGGTCTGGTGGGGTTTTTAAGGAGGTAACTGCAACGTTCAGCGAACCAGGTAGCCGCAACCCTTCTGGCTGAGCCTAAGGGCCGAAGCCTTCAGGTTGCGAATCGCAGGCTAAAGCCTGCGGCTACAGCCTGCAATGGATGAAGCTATATACGCATAACATCGTACATGAATTAACTTGCTAAGGTTTTTAGGGGGATATATAATCAAAATGTAAGCCCAGTACAGTCCGCCTAAGGCAGATTGCTGATTGCTGATAGCTGTATATGTTTGATCTCCATACCCATAGCCTATTGTCAGATGGCGCCCTCTTGCCAGGGGAACTGGCCAGACGTTGTGAGGCCAAGGACTTCAGGGGGCTGGTAATTTCTGACCACGTTGACTCCTCCAACATAGACTTTGTCATCCCAAGACTGGTAAAGATTTGTAAGGAACTAAC
>MHYW01000142.1 GCA_001828545.1 Planctomycetes bacterium RIFCSPHIGHO2_12_FULL_52_36 | reverse complement strand
CCTTGCCCACCAGGGCTACGGTATCGCCCCTCCCTCTTGTGCCGTACTCAAGGGCTACAAGCTGTGGGGGGTTACTGCTCCCCTTACCCACAGCGATAATACCACCCATCCCCAGCTTCTTCAGGGCATCCCCTTTCCACACCTTGACCTTTAACCCCGGTCTCCTGGCCGCGTCCCTTGCAGTTCGGGCCAGCATGTCTGGGGTGGCCTCGTTAGGTGGGAGGTTCACCAGGTCCCTGGTGAAACAGGCGGCCTCGGCGATAGTCTCGCCTCTCCTTACCCCCCTCTTCGCCTCGCCGAGTTGTCTAGCCCCCTCCACCAGCAGGGTTACTGTCTCTAGCTCCCTCTTCTCCTCCGGCTCAGGGTGTTTAAACCTCTCAAAGCGATAAAGTCCCAAAAGGGCGCCCTCCACGATGGATTGGGAGGTCTTGGAGACATAGTTAAGGACTATCGGATAGAGCGGCAGGGTCAACCCCTTCAGCCCCAAATCCCTTGTCTCACGGGCGGCCGTGGCCGTTGCCTGACGCAGTTTATCAAAGGAGAGGTCTTTCTTCTTCCCCAGGCCCAGGAGCAGCAGCCTCTTAGCCGGGACTTTGCCATAGGTGTGCAAGAGATAGGACTTGTTCAGCCCCGGCTTGAACTCACCCTTCTTGAGGAGGTTGGAGATGGCCCTGCCCAGGGCCTTATCCATGACCTTTGCAACCGGACTGAGGGGAGACTGCTCAAAGAGGTACAGTACCCCTATTTCGCAGGGTTCTTTGTAGAGGGTACCTGTCTTTACCTTGACCTTTGTCTTAGCCATAGTGGGGCAATTATATCAGGGGTTGGGGTCCTTTTCCATTGCATATTGGGTGCACGGGGGAAGAGATTTGGGATTTGTTATTTGGATTTGAGAACTCTGAAAAAGTCGTAACGACACTATCTGTCATTCTGAGTGAGCCAAAGCCCTGAGCGTAGCGAAGGGGAAGCGAAGAATCTGACACGAAGTGTCACCCTGAGCGAAAGCGAAGGGTCTAGAGATTCTTTCCGCCTCAGGCGGACTTCGCTCCCTCAGACGCCGTCCTGAGTGAAGCCGAAGGAATGACAAGTGCGGGGGTTTTGCGGAAGTCTAGATTTTAATGTCAGAGCCCAGATGACAAATATAATCCAAAGAAAAATCCTTTACATAGGGGCAAAAACATCGTAAAATTGCTAAGTTATGAATATAAAGCGAAATGGTACTAACTACCCTATTATCCTTGCCCCTGGTGTCTTCGGTTTTGACCGCAAGAAAATCTCCTATTTCCTGGGGATAACCCGTTACCTGAATGACATGGGCTTCCAGACGATGCATACAAAGACCGTAGTGGCCAGGGTGGAGCGTCGGGCCATGGTACTGAAGCATCAGATAGAAGGGCACCTGAAAAAGACCAGGGCCAGTAAGGTAAACATCATTGCCCACAGCATGGGGGGGCTGGATGCCCGCTATATGATAGCCAAGCTGGATATGGAGGACAGGGTAGCCTCTCTCTCCACGGTGGTAACCCCGCACAGGGGGACATCTATTGCAGATTGGGGGATCAGACGGGGCGGACTGGTACTGCGGCTACTCAAGGGCCTCTTGAGGATGGATACTAAACTAATACATGACCTGACTACCGAGAGCTGTCGGCGGTTTAATGAGGAAGTAGAGAACGCCCGCCAGGTGAGATATTTCACCTACAGCGGTTCCAAGACGAAACTCCGTCTCAACCCGCTCTTCTGGCCGGCCCATAATGTCATCATGAAGGAAGAGGGGGAAAATGATGGGCTGGTATCGGTGAAGTCCGCCCGATGGGTGTCCGCCTCAGGCGGACTCAGGCGTACTCCCGACAATGGGGTCAAGTACATGGGCAACTTCAAGGCAGACCACCTTGACTTAATCGGCTGGAACCTGGGGCTGAAGATACTCCGCAGTTTTAATGCCAAGAGGTTCTACCACCACGTGGCGGAGAATATTAAAAAAGAAGGGCTGTAACACGCGAACCTTTTTGAATGGGAATTTAACTATGGAAGAAGAAATCATCTTTCTAGTGAAGGAATCACCAGAGGGGGGGTACGAAGCCAGGGCCTTGGGTTACTCCATCTTCACCGAGGCAGACACCTTTGAAGAACTCAAAGAGATGGCGAAAGATGCAGTGCGATGCCACTTTGAGGATACAGAAAGGCCCCGACTCATAAGGCTTCACCTTGTGAAAGAAGAGGCTATCCCCGCTTGAAACTGCCACGGGACATTTGGCGTCTGGACGTACCCTACAAACTTCCCTAACCCCTAGCCCCTGATACCTGACCTCTAACCCCTGACCCCTGGTTATATCTCCTCATTAAACCTCTCCATCAGCGTCCAGAAGAGTAGCCCCAACCCGAAGTAGGAGCAAAGTCCTTCTACCACGGCAATCACCTTTCCAAAGCTACTGGGTACGACGTCCCCGTAGATCAGGGTCGTGGCAGTGCAAAAGGAGAAATAGACGTAGTCCACGATAGTCATCGGGGTAGTAAAAGTAATTGGGGTAGCAAAGCTACCAATCCAATACAGAAAGGGGAAGACAAGGAAAACCATGGAAAACCATAGGAGTCCAAAGTGCTTCAAACCGTTGGGACCAGTGAGCCAACTCCAAAAGGCAAGGGATAAGTAGCCAAAATGCCAGTAATAACTGGTCTTGGCTATGGATTCCCTCCCCTTTACCAGTTGGGCCTCCATGGGGTTGCCTGATTCTATGAGGGCCAGGCGGAGTTCACGGTATCTTTTTACAAGACATCTATAACGTTCCCCAACGTCGGGGAGCCTTACGTAACTCTCCTCCATATCCGTCAGGGTCTTCTTATCCAGTCTGCCGGACTGGTGGATGGCAGAAATCAGGGCATTAAAGAGCTTATCCCCCGCCTCTTTATTCGGTTCCAGACCTTCAGTGTACGGTGGTGCTAGCTGGCTTGGTTTTTCTGACTTTCTATGCATACTCTGTCTTTGACATGAAGACAGGAAAAAGATTGCTAACCCCTGAACCCTATCCCCTAACCCCTAGTTATGCCCGTTCCTGTGGAGGCTGGTGAGGATCTCGTGGCAAAAGTCCGTAAGGGTGTCATCCCTTGCCCCCATGACCAGTACTGTATCACCTGGCCTCACCTCTGCCATAAGGAGGCCGAGTATATGACTCCTCTCAGGGAGATAGTGGGCATTGACGCCCCTTGTCACTAACTCCTGCACAAGCATCTGCGAGGAGATATCCTTCCTTGCCGTCCCACCCAGATAGAGGATTTCGGGCATGAACAAGGCGTCTTCCTTGGAAATCGCCCTTGAAAAGACCTCTATAAGCTCCTCTTTCATAAACTTAGTGGGACCAAAGCCATGGGGCTGGTAGACGACAAATACCCTCCCGGAACCCTGCTTAACCGTCTCCAGGGCGGCCTGTATCTTATCCGGATTATGGGCAAAATCATCTATTACTTTTATACCGTGCGTCTCACCCACTAAATCCAGCCTCCGCCCAATCCCCTGGAACTCCCCCAGGGCCTCAGCGGCCTTTTCAAGGGTAACAGACCCCATACTACAGGCCGCAACAGCCGCCAGGGCGTTCAGGATATTGTGGCGGCCCGGGACTTTAAGCTCAAAATTCACCCCCCCCACACGGAAGCAGGACCCCCAGGTCTTGTAAACTATGTCCGTAGCCCTTATCTGTGCCTTCTCCTGAAGGCCGTAGGTAAGGGTCTCTTTGGGCGGGAGTTTTACCTTACTCAGGACAGGACAGTCAACGTTGATGACCAGTCGGGCAGAGTTCTGGATGAAGATAAGAAACAGCCCCATAAGGGCCTCCAGGGGCTTATGGTCTTTGGATATGGAAGTTATTACGCCTATCTTGGGCCTATAATAGGCCAGGGTACCATCACTCTCGTCGGCCTCAATGCACATAACGTCACTGCGACCAATCCTTACGTTGCCGGGTCTGGACTCAGAGGCATAGTTCTTCATGTATCCCCCCACTACCACCGTGGGGTCAAGACCGGCCCTGTCCATAATAAGGGTCGCCATACCCGTAACCGTGGTCTTGCCGTTGGTGCCTGCAATGGCAGTACCGTTACGCTCGTTAAAAAGGATGGAAAGGAGGCTTGCCCTCTGGATGATAGGTATGCCCAGCTCCCTTGCCTTCTGGACATCCGGATTATCCTCCTCAATGGCAGAGGAGATAACTACCATACTGGCAGCCTCAGTTACTCCGGAGCCATCTTGAGGGAAACAGGCGATTCCAAGGCGGGAGAGTTTTTGAAATAAGGGGTGATTTGTGCCTCTGTCAAGGTTCCTGTCGGAACCGCTTACCCTATGCCCCCTGGCCAGAAGCACCTGGGCCAGGGGACTCATCCCACTACCACCAAGTCCAACTAAATGGTAGCTCAGGACCTTTCTTGAGGTTTCCATCCAGATTCCTAAGATGAACCACGAACCCCTCTCCTCTATAGATTTTATTTTATCTTGATAAATAGGCTTGTCAAGGGTAAAAGTATAGAGAGACGCCCTTTAGAGAGGAATAAATTGATGCTAAGTATATCAAATATCAGGTCTCGCAAGGAAGAGAGAAAGAAGGCCCTGGAGAAAGACCTCCGGCGGATAAAGAAACAACTGCAGGACATGGGCGCCCAGAAGATAATACTATTTGGCTCATATGCTCAAGGGCACGTAAGAAGCTGGAGCGACCTGGATATTATCTGCGTAATGCCCCCAACCAGGAGTGGCAGGGAATGGATGAAGAAGATATATGATGAAATAGAACGGGAGGTTGACTGTGATATACTTGCCTACACAAGTGAGGAACTGGAAATGACCGTTCACGTAAGTAGATTCCTCAGACACGCACTAAAGACCGGAAGGGTGATATATGAAAGAAGACCTTAAAGGTGAGGCCCTAAGATGGCTTACCCAGGCAGAGGAGGAGTTTAAAGACGCCTCTTTCCTGAAGAAGTCGGGGCGTTATTATCTCTCACTATTCCTCTGCCCGCAGAGTGCCGAGAAGGCATTGAAGGCGTTCATCTATCTAAAGGAAGAAGAACCTATATTCTCCCACTCCGTTGCCTCCTTACTAAAGCTGGCAACCTCTATTGACGCAGATTTCAAACCCCTAAAAGACGCTAAAAGGCTGGACGATTATTACATCCCAACGCGTTACCCGAACGGACTACCAGGCGAAATCCCTTCCCGTTACTACGATGACCCAGAGGAGGTTGAAAGGGCGCTGGCCTCCTGCAAGAAAATATTAGAACTGGTCAGGAGAAAGATAGCGGGAGAATAATTACAACCA
>MHYW01000141.1 GCA_001828545.1 Planctomycetes bacterium RIFCSPHIGHO2_12_FULL_52_36 | reverse complement strand
CCTCCCCATACCGAAGGGAGAGACCGTTTACGCCCTCATCTGGACGACTACCCCCTGGACTATCCCCGCCAACCTGGCCATCGCCCTCCACCCGGAGAGCCGCTATTCTGCGATAAGATATACTAACCCTATTACCCAGCGTAAAGAGGTAGCCCTCCTGGCCCAGAGCCTGGTAGAAGCTGTGGTGGAAAGGGTGGGCATAAGGGAATACCAGAACTTGGGCTCAATAGAGGGGAAGGCCCTGGAGGGCAGACGGTATCAGCACCCCCTCAGGGACCATAAAGGTCAACTGGTACTGGCCAATTACGTCAGCCTCAGCGAGGGCACGGGCTGTGTCCACACCGCCCCAGGACACGGGCTGGAGGACTATCTGACTGGACAGAGATACGACCTCCCTGTCTTTAGCCCGGTGGATTCTACGGGGAGGTTCACCCAGGAGGCGGACGTAGGGGCGACCGGCCGGTCGCCCCTACAGGGCCTGAACGTCAAGGAGGCTAACCCCAGGATTGTGGAAAGGCTGAAATTTCTGGAGGCCCTCCTCCACAAGTCCTTCATAAGCCACTCTTACCCCCACTGCTGGAGGTGCAAGGAACCTGTAATCTTCAGGGCCACCAAGCAGTGGTTTATTGACCTGGAACACGAGGGGCTGAGACAGAGGCTTCTGGAGTGCATTAAAAATGTAAGGTGGATACCAGAGTGGGGGATGGAGAGGATTGGCGGCATGATACACCAGAGACCCGATTGGTGCATATCCAGGCAGAGGACCTGGGGCGTGCCCATCCCCGCCTTTTATTGCGAGGGTTGTGAAGAAGTCCTAATGAGACCTGAGACGGTGGCTTACGTGAGGGACGTCTTCAGACAACATGGCAGTGACAGCTGGTTCTCTATGGAGGCGAAAGACCTCCTACCCCCTGATACTAGATGTGAAAAGTGTGGAGGATGCAGCTTCCGTAAGGAGATGGACATATTTGACGTGTGGTTTGAATCTGGCTCAAGTCACCATGCCGTTCTCTCCCAGCGTAAGGGACTCTCCTTCCCGGCAGACCTCTATCTGGAGGGCACAGACCAGCACCGGGGCTGGTTCCAACTCTCTCTCCTGCCCTCTGTGGCGGCCTGGGGCAAGGCCCCTTTTAAGGCCGTCCTTACCCACGGCTTCGTGGTGGATGAAAAGGGGGAGAAGATGTCTAAGTCCCTGGGCAATTTTATCTCTGTGGAAGATGCCCTGAAGGACTTCGGGGCGGACATCGTGAGGCTATGGGCCTCTAGCCAGGACTACCGCCAGGACATCAATACCTCTCTCCCTATTATGGGGAGGATGTCGGACGTCTATCGTCGTATACGGAACACCTTCAGGTTCCTGCTGGGTAACCTCTACGATTTTGACCCGGAGAAGGACGGTCTCCCAGATGAGAAACTTACGGAGATAGACCGCTGGGCCTTGTCCAGGACCCAGAGGCTTATCCGGACGGTTACCCAGGCCTACCAGGACATGGAATTCCACAAGGTACACCACAACCTCCACTACTTCTGTGCAGTGGACATGAGCGCCTGTTATTTTGACATCCTGAAGGATAGACTCTACACCTGGGGCAAGGACTCCCCCAGCCGCCGGGCCGCACAGACCGTGCTCCAGGAGATATTGGGCGTCCTGGTAAGGCTCTCTGCCCCCTTACTGGTGCATACTGCGGAGGAGGTATGGTCCTACGTCAAATATAAAGGAGAGGACCTTCCCAGTGTCCACCTTGCCTCATGGCCCAGGGTGAAGGAGTTGTGGCTGAACGAGACCCTGGAGAGGAGATGGGAGGAGTTGTTCAAGGTAAGGGAAGAGGTCTACAAGGCCCTGGAAGTCCTGAGGGCCAGGAAAAAGATAGGAAAGTCTATAGAGGCCAGTGTAACCCTTTACACGGAGGAGGAGGAATTTTACCGCCTCCTGGAGGGGCAGAAGGAAGACCTTTCTGCCCTTTTTATAGTCTCTGAGACCCGTCTGGTTAAGGGACGATACGATGGCCAGGCGGCAGGGCCACTCCGGACGGAGGAGGTGATCCACCATGTGCCACTCTCAGGGGGTGGCGGGGGCACCGAGGGGCATATCCGTTACACCGTCGGGGTAAGCCCATCCAGCAACAAACAATGTCAGCGCTGTTGGAACTATTTCCCTACGGTAGGGAAAAATCCAACCCACCCGACCCTCTGCTCCAGGTGTGTGGGGGTGGTAAAGACAGTAGCTAGTAGCCAGTAGCTAGTAGCTAGGGGAAAACCCTGGCTACTAACCTTGACAACGTAATAGGCCACCGCTATAATCCGCCCACCAAAACAGGGGTTAGGGAGTAGGGGTCAGGGGACAGAGGTCAGGGGTTAGGGGACAGGGGTTAGGGATTAGAAAAAGTTTATTTCCCTAGTCCCTGTCCCCTAGTCCCTGGTCCCTATCCCCTATTCCCTGGCCCCTAATCCCTAGTTCCCTAACCACTGTTTTATCAAAGGCCAACGGATGGAAGAATTTGATTTTGCCATTATAGGTTCCGGACCTGGTGGATATTCTGCGGCCTTCCGCGCCGCTAGAGGCGGAGCAAAAACCTGTCTTATTGAGGGGGCGCTCCTTGGGGGAGTATGCCTCAATGCGGGTTGCATTCCCACTAAAGCCCTGTTACGGAGCGCTAGCCTGTTTTCTCAGATGGAGAGGGCACAGGAGTGGGGAATAGAGGTGGGGCCGGTAAGTTTGAATTTTAAGAGGTCCCAGCAACGAAAGGATAGGATAGTCAGTGCCCTGGCCAGGAGCTTGAAAGAACTCCTGGATAAAAAAGATGTTGAACTCATAAAAGGCATGGCAACGCTTAAGGGGCCTGGGGAGTTGATTCTCTCTCTGCCAGGAGGAGAAAAAAAACCTTTAAGGGCCAAGAATATTATTGTTGCTACAGGGACTAAGCCTTTGATACCTAAGACTTTTCCATTTGATGGAGAAAAGGTATTTACTAGTGACGAGGCATTGCAATTGTCGTCCCTTCCACAAAACCTCTTGGTAATAGGCGGGGGTTATATAGCTTGCGAGTTTGCTTACCTGTTTTGTCAGTGCGGAGTGGAGGTTACCCTTTTGGTACGGAGCAGGATTCTCCGCAGGATGGACGAATCTCTGGGAAATGCCCTCACCAAGGCCTTTAAAAAGATGGGGATGAGGATTATTATAGGAAAAAAGGTAGAGAGTCTGACTATAAATCAGTCTACCGTGGTAACACAAATAGACGGGGAACTTTTAGAAAATGAAAAGGTTATGATTTGTCTAGGCCGCACACCTAATACCAGAAATATAGGACTAGAAGAACTCGGCGTCCATCTGGACAGTAATGGACTTGTAAAAATAGATGAGTACTGTCAGACTGCAGTGGCTGGTGTTTATGCAATTGGCGATATAACAAGTGAGAAGCAACTGGCCAATCTGGCCTTTCGGCAGGGAGTAGTAGCGGTAGAGCACGCCCTTGGTCTGGATACCAGCATGGATTATTCATCGGTGCCCGGCTGTGTCTTTACACAGCCAGAAATAGCCACGGTTGGCCTTTCAGAAGAAGAGGCCAGGCGGAGCGGCAGGGAACTAAAAGTTGGGACTTTTCCTATGAGATGGCTCGGCAAGGCCTGGGTATATGGAGAGACGGAGGGTTTCTTAAAGCTGGTGGCCGATGGTTCAACTGGTGAGATCCTTGGTGTGCATATCTTGGGACCTTATGCTGGAGAACTAGTCGGGGAGGCGGCCCTGGCCCTAAAGACCAAATCCACCCTGAAAGACATTGCAACATCCATGCCTATCCACCCCGCTTACTCCGAAGCTCTGACAGAGGCGGCCAAGGAACTTCTAGGCATAGGCATGTATGGGTGATTTTGGAGTCTTCCATTATAGTCTGTAGGGGCGACCGGCCGGTCGCCCCTACCACTGGAGATATGCAAGACACCACCGTAGATAAAAATATCTGGGGAGTCAGGAGGAATGGCCTCCCCCCGTGGCTGAGGAAACGCCGTACCGGAGGGGGCTCAAGGGTTTCATCACTCATCAGTGGGCTTGGACTCAAGACCGTGTGTCAGGAGGCCCTATGCCCTAATATTGAAGAGTGTTTTTCCAGGGGCACTGCCACCTTTTTGATATTGGGTGGAGTATGTACCAGGGGCTGTAGTTTCTGCAGTGTAAGGAAGGGGAACCCCGCCCCCCCGGATGGGGAGGAACCCCTTAGACTCGCCAGGGCGGTCCGCAGGATGGGCCTTAGACACGTGGTAGTTACCTCCGTTACCAGGGATGACCTCCCCGATGGTGGAAGCGCCCATTACAAGAAGACCATCCAGGGCTTGAGGGAGATAAAGGGGGTGGAGGTGGAGGTGCTGGTACCGGATTTCCAGGGCAGGCAAGAATCCTTGACCACGGTGCTGGAAGCAGGGCCAGACATACTTTCTCATAATATAGAGACGGTGCCCAGGCTTTACCCGCAGGTCCGCCAGGGGGCCTCTTATAAAAGGAGCCTGTGGGTACTTGCATTTACAAAAAAGCAGTGTAAAAATATAAAAACAAAATCCGGGGTAATGCTGGGCCTCGGAGAGAGTCGCCAGGAGGTGCTTGAGGTACTTGCAGACCTGAGGGAGGTAGGGTGCGACGTCCTTACCATTGGACAGTATCTGAGGCCCACCAGGGAGCATCTCCCTGTCCAGAGGTATCTTGAACCTGAGGAGTTTGAGGAGTATAAAAGATTGGCATGTTCTATGAGTTTCCAGGAAGTAAAGGCGGGACCCTTTGTCAGGAGTTCGTATTATTCTAATGCATCGTTGGAGGGGTTAGAGAGATGAGAATAGAGGTAGAACTGCCGGAGGTAGCAGGAGATAAAAGCGATGAGGCGACTATCTCCAGCTGGTTTGTAGAAGAAGACGACGAAGTGGAAGAAGGAGAAACCCTTGTAGAGCTGACGGTGGGTGAAAATACCTTTGGCGTCCATGCGCCAGCCACGGGGCGGTTAGTGGAGATAGTAGCCCAGGAGGGAGACGTAGTGCAGGTTGGAGATATTCTGGCCATTATGGAGACCGAGGAGGAAGAGGAGGATTATTAATCCAGGGGGAAAAATTGGAAATTGCAAATTTTAAATTTTAATCCGCCTCAGGCGGACCAATCTTCCTTTTACAATTTTATACGCCCTAGCCCCTATTCCCTAATCTTATGTCCTTCCAACGGGTTATATCCCAAACTCATGCGGTTAGCTATTTCCAGGGCGTCATATCCAGGGGGCGGCTGGGACATGCCTATGTCTTCTATGGGCCAGAAGGGGTGGGAAAGGCCCTCTTTGCCAGGGAATTGGCCAAGGCACTCTTCTGTCAGACTAAGGGGGATGCCTCTACCTCAGGCGGACTCCCGTCTAACGATGCCTGCGACGTCTGCAATCCCTGCAGGAAGGTAGATTCGGGGATGCACCCCGACCTCTACTGGGTAATCCCCCTGGAGGGAAAGAGGGATATAGGAATTAAGCAGATTAAGGCGTTAGAGGATAGGGCCTACCTCAAACCCCTGGAGGCCAACCGAAGGGTGTTCGTCCTGGAGGATGCCGATAAGATGACCGAAGAGGCCTCCAACTGTCTCCTCAAGACCCTGGAGGAACCCCCTCCAGGCACCCTGTTTCTCCTGACAACCACTGCCATCCCCTCCCTCCGCCGCACCATCCTCTCCAGGTGTCAGGTGGTACGGTTCCAATCTCTACCCACGGAGGTAGTGAGGGGTCTCATAGACGGAGGCAGACCCGAAGGTCCTTCCACCGCAGACAGTGCTCATCCGCCTGAAGTCCGCCTTAGGCGGATGAGCGAAGCTAATCTGGCGGACCTGCCCCTACTACTCTCGTGCGGGAGCCCGGGGAGGGCCACTAAACTGAGGGAGGAAAGGGTTACCTCCCACATAGACCGCTTCCTGGAGATGCTACAGGAGGTAAGGTCAGTGGATAGTTTTTCCATAACACAAGAGCTAATGGAATGGTGTCCGGACACTACTGGACTAGAGGGCAGGCGTTCCCTTTTACGTACCTGGCTGGACCTGCTCCTTGCCTATTACAGGGATATGCTCCTTTATAAGGTAAGAGGTGGCGGGACAGGACTATTTTATGGAGGGTTTGTCCCCTCCTTTGAGACCCGGACGAGGGACCTTTCGGCGGACACGCTATTACAGATACTGGAAGATATCGCTACTACCATAGAAGGGTTATACTCTAACGCCAACCTCAACCTCCTCCTGGATAACCTCTTCCTCCGCCTGGCTAGCTACGAAAGGGCAACGGGTAATAGGTAATAGGGGACAGGAAGGGCCCTGCCCCTTACATAAATAATAAGAAGGTTACAAACTAATACCCTGGCAATTTGAAAGGCAAAGGGGTAAGATTTAACCAGCAAAAGGAGGCAAGGATGAAGAGACTAGTACTGTGTATAATGCTGACATTTTTCCTGACAGGAGTCAGGGAGGTTATAGGTGGTGGGTGCTGTCAGGAGGGGGTAGGTGGGAGTACCGCAGGCGGGGTAATTTCTCTGGAGACGGCCCTGGAGGAGGCGCGTGCCGCCCTCTTGCTTACCGATGCCCAATTGAACACCCTTAAGACTATCCTGGAGAAGCATGGTATGAAGACAGGGGCTCATGTCTGTCCCATGACCGGGAAGGGGGAAAAGGCGGGGCCTGCTATGGGTGGGTGCTGTGCCGCCAAGAAGGAGACAAAAGGGGAGGAGAAGACCTCTCCTTAGTTAGTTGGTCTGTTGGCAACTAATAATAGCCCTATTATCCAGAAGTAACGGCCAGCGGTAGGGGTTCTTCCTTTACGCCTGCCTGGGCAGGTGTAACGTTTGCGGTTGGTGGGTCTTGCAGTGCTTCTTCCACGTCAGGTGACTCCTGTGGGTGGCCTGGGGCAGGTTCTACGGGCAGGGGTTCTTCCTTTATCGGGGGCTCTTGCGGCAGTCCTTTCACGTCAGGTGTGCGTCTCGGACGGTCTGATTCTGCCATCTCTTCCAGTTTTACTGCCACCTTCTTGGAAATACCTGGTTCCTCCATGGTGATACCGAAGAGGGTACCCCCTACGGTCATGGTCCGTTTGTTGTGGGTGATGACTACGAACTGGGATTTCTGGGAGAATTCTTCCAGTACCTGGGAGAAGCGGCCGATGTTGCTCTCGTCCAGGGCGGCGTCCACCTCGTCCAGGATGCAGAAGGGGCTTGGCTTGGCCTGGAATATGGCGAGGAGGAGTGCTACGGCGGTCATGGATTTCTCTCCTCCGGAGAGGAGGCTGATAGAGCGGAGTTCCTTTCCAGGGGGTTGGGCGACTATCTCTATCCCGGCCTCTAAGATATCAGGGCCTTCTTCCAGGAAGATATTGGACTTCCCGCCGCCGAAGAGTTTGCGGAACATGGCGTTGAAGTTGTCCCTTATCTCGTTGAAGCTCTTCTCAAAGAGTTCCTTGCTGGTCTGGCTGATCTTTTTGATGATTTCCGCCAGGGAATTCTTGGCCTTCAGGAGGTCGTCCCTCTGGGTGGTGAGGAAGTTCTCCCGAATCTCTAACTGGTTAAGTTCTTCCAGGGCCTCCAGGTTGACGTTACCCAGTCTCTCTACCTTGGTCTTGAGTTCTTCCATCTCCTGGGTGGCCAGGGACCAGTCTATCTCCTGGGGTGGAAGTTCCTTGAGTTCCACGTGATATTCTTCTCTAATCCTCTCCTCAAGGTCGGTCATCTTTATCTCGTACTCCCTCTCTTTGAGCCTGAGGGACTGGAGCCCTTCCTGGAGGGAGAGGTACTGTCGTCCCTTTTCCTCCAGGGTTGGGGTCAACTGGGAGAGGGTATGGTGGTGCCGGCGTTCTTTTTCCTCCAGGAGGCTTAGGTTGGAGAGAAATGCACCTTTCTTGTCTTCTAACTCCTTGAGGAGCTGTCCTAGTGAGCAGGCCTCTTGCTGGGCGGCTGATTGTCTCTCCTCAGTCTCTTTCTGGGACTGGAGCGTAAGGGTTATCTCCCGGGAGAGCCCCTCCCTGTCCTCCTGCAGCCGTGTCAGTTCCGCAGAGAGGGAGCGCCCCTTTTCCTCTTTTGATGCCAGGGCTACCTTTAGCCCCGTTAAATCCTTCTCCACGGCCTCCTTCCTGGATTGTCTCTCGGAGAGGGCCTTAGAAGACGATTCCACCGCCTCCTTTATTTCCTGTATCTTTTTCTCAACCTCTCCCAGTTCATTCCTTAACGGGCTTTCTTTGAGTGAGAGGTCTTCCAGGAGGGATTGGATTTCATGGAGTTCGCCGGAGGTTACTTCCTTCTCTTCCATTAACAGGTTCAACTTCAACCCTCTTTCTTGGAGCGCCCTTTCCTTGGACAAGAAGGTCTTTTCAATCTCTTCCAGTTGGCGTTTATTGTCTATCAAGAGGGATTCCAGGTTTCTGCATTCCTGTTGGTGCCCCCTCTTGGCTTGTTCTATGGATTCAATCTCCTCGGCTAGCGTCTTTATCTCTATCTCCAGGCTCTCCAGTTCGCTCCTCCTGGAGATGATTCCGCGGTCTGCCTTGGTGGAACTGCCACCGGTGATTGAGCCTTCGGGCTCTAAGATTTCACCCTTCTGGGTGACAAAGCGGGCCTCAGGGTATTTCTTGGCCAGAGACAGGGCCGTGGGGAGGTCCTTGACTACCAGGGTTTTATCCAGGAATTTTTTCAGGAACGGGAGATAGGCCTCGTCACAGCGGATGAGGTCAAGGGCTTTAATTACGCCCTCTTCGCCATTTATCTGGAGGCCGTTGTTCCCGTTCTGGGGATAGTCCATGGGTAGGAGGGTGGCCCTGCCCTTCTGGGTGGTTTCCAGGAGGGAAAGGGCCTGGAGGGCGTCCTGGGTGGTCTGGGCGAGGAGGGTCTGACTCCTGTCGCCCAGGGCCGCTTCTAGGGCCGGGGCGTGAGGCAGGTCTACCTTTAGCATATCAGCCACCAGTCCCCTTATCCCTGAGAGGCCTTCCTGGAGGGCCTTTTCCAGGAGGGACTTGGTGCCTCCTTCTACTCCTTCTGCCCGGGCCTCAAAGTCTTTTAGTGTCTCCTGACGGGACCTCTTGGCCGAGAGGTACTGTTTCTGCTGGGAAAGGGTCTCTTCCCTGGAGGCCTCTTCCCCTCTCAAGGTCTCTCTCTTACCGTTTAACTCTTTTGAGCTGTTCTCCAGGTCTTCCCTCTTTCTAGCCAGGGCGCCCCTTTCCTCCTCCAGGGATTGCTTTTCTTTTTGCAGTGTCTGGAGCGACTCGGTTGCGTTAGCAATCTCTTCCTCCAGTCGGGTCTTCCTCTTAAGGAGTGATTCCCTTTCATTGAGGAGGTTATTTAGTTTATTCTGGAGTTGGGCCTGGTGCTGGAGGGTGGAGATATGCAGTGATTTCTTCTTTTCTAGTTCTTCCGTGTAGTTATGGCATTCCTGGGTCAGGAGGTGGTGTGCCTTTTCTTGCTGTGAGAGGAGGGTACGGAATTTCTGGATTTCATCGGTTACCGATGCAGTCTCTTGTTGTACGGTTAGTAGTTGTCCTTCCAGTTCTTCCTCCCGCGTCTGTAAGGATTGGAGGTGTTCCGCGGCCTTCAGTGCCTGGAGCTTCAGTTCCTGGACACGCTGTTGTTCCATGGCTATCTTATCGGTAGTCTTTGAGAGTTGGCCTTCCAGGTAGGCCAGTTCCGTCCGCTCTCTGGATAACTGGGTTGATAACTGCTGGAGTGCCTCTTCCAGGGCCTTCTTCTGGCTCTCCAGGGCTGCCTTTTCTTCCTGGAGTATACGTTCCTGGGACAGGGCCTGTTCTATCTGGGAGGAGGTATGACTACGCTGTGCCTGGAACTCATGGAGGCCCTTCACTGCCCACTGGAGGCGGAGTTCTTTTAGCCTTTCGGTGTATTCTTTGTATTTTCTGGCCTTGGCGGCCTGGAGTTTCACGGAGCGGGATTGTTTCTGCACTTCCTCCAGGATGTCTCCCAGACGCAGAAGGTTCTGTTCTATCTTTTCCAGCTTGCTCATGGTGGCCTTTTTCCTGGCCTTGTATTTACTTATCCCTGCGGCCTCTTCAAAGACCACCCTCCTCTCCTGGGAATTGGCCTGGAGGAGCATGTCTACTTCCCCCTGTTCTATCAGGGAGTAGCAGTCCGTACCCAGACCGGTGTCCATAAGCAGTTCTTTTATGTCTTTCAGGCGGCAGAGTTGTTTGTTAATGAGGTATTCGGATTCTCCTGCGGCGTAGAGCCTTCTGGTGATGCAGACCTCCTGGTATTCCAGGGGGAGGAGGCCCTTGTTGTTGATGAGGGTAACGGAGGCCTCCGCATAACCTGCGGGGGGGCGGTGGTTGTTACCGCCAAAGATTACGTCAGTCATCTCGGTGGCCCTGAGGGACTTAGTGCCTTGTTCCCCCAGTACCCACTTTACGGCATCTACTATGTTACTCTTGCCGCACCCGTTAGGTCCGACGACGATGGTGATGCCTGGGGAGAAAGGGAATTCTGTCTTATCTGCGAAGGATTTGAAACCGAAGAGTTCCAGTTTGGTTAACTGCATGGAGGACCCCCAATAAAAAAGGGTGCCCCATGGAAATACATGGGGACACCCTTATTACAATTTGACCCCTTCAGAAGAATCAAACGATGACTACAGGTAATTTTTGAGAACCTCATTAAGCTCTGAAAGGTCTACTTCCAGGCCACCCAGTTACTAATTATCCCATTCTTGCCCAGATGTCAACATCTTTTTGGCGGGGCCTATCTCTTTTTCTTACCAGCAGTCTTCTTGCTAGCGGCCTTTTTCTTTGCCATATCTTTCACCTCCTTCTTTCTTCAAAGGGTCAAATTACAAGCACCTTTTGGTGCGGAAACTACTAAGGAGAAGGTTCCCCCCTTATGGAGCAATGACCAAGGTGGTCCTGGACAATTTCCCTGAATTTTTTAAGGGTCTCGGCTGGATAAGGTTTTACCTCCAGCATGTCGGGGTCCAGGCAGTTGTTGGGCCTGAACGACTGGAGGACGTACCTTTTTGTCCCCCGGACGTCCCTGGCTATCTCCCCTATTTCATCTTCTGCCAGGAGACCAGGGCAGACGGTGGTGCGGAACTCGTGTTCTATGCCACTCTGTAGGATGATGCGGATGCTCTGCCGAAGGGCCTCTACGTCGCAAGGCCCACCTGCGGCCTTGCCATACTCCTCCTCCCTTAAGGGGGCCTTCACGTCCATGGCAATGCAGTCCAGTAGTCCTTCCTCCAGGAGTTCTGCCAGTACGTCGGGGTTAGAACCGTTGGTGTCCAGCTTGACCTTCAGCCCCAGGGCTTTTAACTGTCTGATTAATTCTTTTAACCCCTTCTGGAGGGTAGGCTCGCCCCCGGAGATTACTACCCCGTCTATCCACCCCCTTCGTTTCCGCAGAGATTCCATTATTACCTCCAGGGGGATAGTCTCCATATCCTCTGAGGAGTAGACCAGGTGGGGTGAGTGGCAATAGGAACAGCGGAAATTACAGCCAGGGAGAAAGAGGATAGAGGCCAGCATCCCTTCCCACTCTATCAGGCTAGTTTCTATGAAACCCTTTATGGTTACAG
>MHYW01000140.1:112-12373 GCA_001828545.1 Planctomycetes bacterium RIFCSPHIGHO2_12_FULL_52_36 | reverse complement strand
TGGGTGGTGGGGCTGAGGATGGACGAGAGGCTGAAGATTACGCCGAGCACACGCAGGGCAATTAAGCTTTCCATCTTGCGAAAGTAGGGGCGTATTGCAATACGCCCCTACCATTCCCTAATACCTGGTCAGAGGTACGAAGAGCACGGGTGCCAGTTCCTCTCTACTTATTTCTCCAGTGGACTTCTTGGTGACTAAGGTGAGGTTTTGGGTGCGGGAGGGTTGCCCTACGGGGACAACCATTCGGCCTCCGGTACCAAGTTGGTCCAGTAATGCAGGGGGGATTTCAGGGGTGGCGGCAGTAATCATAATGGCATCAAACGGGGCCTCGCCTGGGAGACCCAGATACCCGTCCCCCGCATAAACGGTTACGTTGTCATAGCCAAGCCGCTGCAGTATCTCCCTGGCCCTCTTTGCCAGGTCTCTCTTTATCTCTATTGTATAGACCTCTCTGACAATGAGTGAGAGTATGGCCGCCTGGTAGCCTGAGCCTGTGCCAATCTCCAGCACCTTGTCGCCTTCCTTCAGGGCCAGGAGTTCCGTCATGAAGGCCACGATGTAAGGCTGGGAGATGGTCTGTCCTGAGCCTATGGGCAGTGGGGTGTCCAGGTAACTGTAGGCCCTTACGTCTTCTGGGACAAAGAGGTGTCTTGGCACGGTCTCCATAGCCCGCAGGACACGCTTATCCGCCACCCCCCTTGCCTCAATCTGCCCCTCCACCATCTGCTTGCGCTCCCTGGCGAAGGACTCTTCCTCATTGGCTCCTAAACATTGGGCCAAAAGGAAGACTAGGAGGAAGATTAGGGATAATCTAAGTAGGACTTTCAACTTTCTATCGTTGTACTGAGTTCATCTACTTTCAGTGTCATTCTGAGTCCGCCTTTGGCGGACGAAGAATCTCAGAGTAATGGCTGTTTAACTTGCCCTGAGCAAAGCGGATTTAGGGCGTGTTGATATGTCTTATTACACATTTATTACTCATGGATTCTAGAGATCAAAGGGACATCAAGATTGATTCCATCGGCTAGATTGAGCAGTTTCGTAGCCATACTTACAGATGTTTCAGCGATCTCGCGAGACACTGGCTCTAGATCGTGAATCCAGTTATTTCGTGTTTGACGGACCTTTGTTATCTCTTGGTAAAGGGAGAAGGGAAGCGTGTTTGTTATTGAGAGGATTTCGCTAATCACAGATGCATTGAAGTCGCGACTCTCAGTAAGTTTTTCTCTTCGAGTTTTGTTGATGAAATTCACTTTAACACCGTCAATTTCCCTCTCATGGTTTTGTTCTACGTAGCGTTCCCAAAGGAGTTGGAGAAGCTTCTCAATGATTGCCCAGGCCACGGTAAGGCAGAGACTATAGTTGTGATCCTCATACGCCTTGCAACTACGAGCAAAGAGATCTGTTACGAGTAAAGCGTGGGGAGTTGGATGTTGAAGAATGGCAACCAAAAGCTTAAAAGACTCAGCAATTGTACCCACCTCAACAAGTGTAGTCCGCTGGTTAATACGCCAATCAAATATTGCCGTCTCACTATGGGTATAAGTGCTAGGGTACCGTGCCAAAGCCAAAGCACAAACACGCAAGTCACCAAAGCTCATACCTGTGTCATCCAAGGACTTCAATGAGATAAGTTCCGAGGGGGTAACTATCATCTTGTCTAAGGCGCAATGCTGTCGGCGTGAAAGTGCTGTGTAAAGACACGCTAAATGAGTGTTAATTACTGCGACTCGCTGGAGGATCACTGCAGCCATGGCGTCAAAGGCATCGGGTTTATCGTTCTGAATGGCACAGCCTGGCGGCCAGCCTGAGAAGTCAAAGATGAACATTCCTTCCCGAAGCACCTTAACCTTTATACCTACAGGAAGATCCGTTCTGTACACTTCTTCTCCTAGCATTTTGACGTCAATGTCCAGGACTGAAGACGGACTGCTACCAACCCAAACCGTTGGCCATAGGTAATATGCTGCTGCATTGGAAATCATGGTTCTTCAAGAATTGGACATGTAGCTGTCTATATCCGTGCTATTGTTTCTGTGCCATCAATTTTGCATATTATCCGCTTCGCCTAAGCATGCTAGCATGTTCACCTTTAATAAACCTCCTCATGCGTACCAATTTCTATTAAGAAGATGTCGTACTCTTTTTGTTTTTCGCTTTTTACAAAATCAAAAATAATGCGTAAGTCATAATCTACACTACATGCCCATGAACCTGATAGCTTTCCCTTCAGTTTATGGGTCTCAAGTTGCGGAGCAAAAGGGTCTTTGACTAAAAGTCTCAAAGTTTGTAGGGTGCGTGGTAACGCACCATTTATTATTTCACGCCTCAGGTTGAAAATCCGCCTCAGGCGGGCGGATTCGCCTCAGGCGAACATTTCCTAGGGTTTCGTCTATTTTAACTTCATCCCTGGCACCCCAATCCTCATCATAAACGCCCCTTTTAACAAATATACGAAAGGTAGAGGTGCGTTGAAACGCACCATATATTTCTTCGCTATGCAAAGCTGGTGACTTCCACAGGGCGTTTTACTGCCAGGCTCTTCCGATGCAGTTTGATGCGCTCTATCTCTTGAAGCGTCTCCGTTGTAAGGTAGCTCTCTCCACAGTGCTGGCAATTCACAACGGGAACATCTTCTATCACCAGCAAGCACTTGCCCTTACCATAAGTTTTGGCCATCCGGCGGATACGTACACCTTCTTTTCCACAAACATCACACCTCATCTGACCTTCTCCCGTTTTATGGAGATACGTAGGGTGCTTCTTGACGTACCCCACATTTCTGAGATTCTTCGCTTCGCTCAGAATGACAGAGATGACCAATTGTCATTCTAGGATTTGACTACCAGTAAAGTATCCTGTTTTTCTGTAACTTCCCCAACTATAACTGCCTCCTCTACCCCCCTGCTGTGGAGATTTTTGAGCAAGGTCTCCGCCTTCGCCCTGGATAAAGAGACAAGGAGTCCCCCTGAGGTCTCGGCCCCATATAAGACGTCCATGAGGTCATCGGAGATCTTTCCTTCAAGTCTCACGTTGGGTGAGACGTAGTGTTTATTCTGTACCGATGCCGCCGGCATCAGTCCCGATTGGGCATGACGTAAGGCCCCGTTCATGAGGGGAAGCTTCCCGGCCCGGAAGGACAGGGTTACCCTGCTTGCAAGGGCCATCTCAAGGCCGTGTCCGAGGAGGCCAAAGCCTGTAATATCGGTACAGGCATTGACGCCTAGCTCCTGCATGACCTCGGAGGCCACCGCATTCAGGGACTTCATGGCGGTGGTCATGGCCTCTACTTCCTCCCCTGAGGCCTCCCCGGCCTTGTATGCAGAGATTATCAGCCCTCCACCCAGGGGCTTGGTCAGTACCAGCGCGTCCCCGGGTCTGGCCCCGGCGTTAGTAATTACTTTCTCAGGGTTTATTAACCCGGTGACGGAGAGCCCAAACTTTATCTCTGTGTCCTGCAGGGTGTGTCCACCTACCACCACTGCCCCAGCCTCGTGCACCTTTTCGGCTGAGCCCCTGAGGATTTCTGAGATAACGGCTGGCTCCACCTCCCGCATGGGGAAGGCCAGTATGTTCATCGCCGTCAGGGGTCTTCCCCCCATTGCATAGACGTCACTCAGGGCATTAGCGGCCGCTATTTGCCCGTAGTCATAAGGGTCGTCCACAATAGGGGTGAAGAAGTCCAGGGTCTGGACAAGGGCCAGTTTGGAGTTGAGCTTATAGACCCCTGCATCGTCAAAGGTCTTAGGGCCCACCAGCAGATTTTTATCTGGAAAATCTGGCAGGTCCTTAAGTACCTCTGCCATGCACTCAATGGAAACCTTACCGGCTCAGCCTCCGCACAGGGCATAATCTGTCAGACGTTTCTTTTGCATATCCTCCTCCTTATAGGTGTGTTGCAAACTCTGCCACCTTTGGTTTGGCCAGCTTCTCAAAGTCCTTGTACTTCATCCTGGCGGCCTCCACGTGACTGCCTGCCTGGAAGATTATCTCCTCGTCCTTTGATAGGGACTTATCCGCATACAGCTCCACGTTGTAGAGGTGGCCGAAGGGTGGCATGGCCCCTACGTCACAGTCAGGGAAGGCACTCTTAAACTCCGACTCTGTGGCCAGTCTGGCCTGGGGGTCCTTGAGGATGGTCTTGACCTTCTCAACATTCACCTTGTGGCTGGCCGGCAGTGTGGCCATTATCAGTTTGTCCTGACTCTTAATCATCACTACCTTTACCAGATACTGACCTTTCACGTGGAGGCTGGCCGCTACTTCCTGGGCCGTATAGACCTCCTGATGGGTGGCTAACTTGTACGGCACTTTACTTTTGTCCAGGAATTCCTTTAGTTTTCGTGCCACAGTCATAGTTTGTCTCCTTTCCGTCGTTACACTCAGGACATGGTCTATAAGTGGACTTCTATGTCTTCAATCTCCAACTCTACAGCCTCACCCCTCCAGTTACTAAGCTTTGGTCTGAAGGCGGCTGAGAGGTCTCTGGCCTTTTCTATCTTGGGGAGTAACGTCCCCATACCAAAACCTACAGCCCTGAAGGAGACGTCTCCCTGTCTAAGGAAGAGGCTCAGGTGTTGTCCAGAGGCCCCCATCCTGGCAGGCTCTCCTGCCACCCTCAGTTCTCCTGCAGTAAAAATGGGTTCAGGGTTTCCCTCTCCGTGGGGGCGGAGGTAGTCCAGTTCTTTTACCAGGGGGACGGATAGTTTACCAAAGGGAAGCTCACCATCGGTGGCAAGGATTGGCTCCAGGCGTTCCTTCCTCAGGATGGTTGCCGCAAAACGGTTTATGGAGTCGCTAAACCCTTCCACCTCCTCCTTCTTGATCCTGAAACCAGCGGCCCTGGCATGACCGCCAAACCTGAGGAGTCGTTCCCTTGTGGCATGCAGGGCCTCTACCAGGTTGAATTCTGGGATGGAACGGGCAGAGCCGTAACCCAGGTCTCCCCGCAGGGCTATTATCAGCGCCGGTCTGTGGAATTCCTCCGCAAGCCTTGAGGCCACTATCCCTATCACCCCTGGGTGCCAGCCCTCCCCCGCCAGGACCAGGACCCTGACGCTGTCTAAATTTACCCTCTTTTCTACCATCTCCCTGGCTGATTGGAGTATCTGGGACTGAAGGCCCTGTCTCTTCTTGTTTTTATCCTCCAGTTGGAGGGCTATTTCCGCGGCCCGCTGGGGACATTGGGTAGTAAGGAGTTCTACGCTGAGCCTCGCATCTTCTAGCCTGCCAGGGGCATTGAGCCTGGG
Organism: Planctomycetes bacterium RIFCSPHIGHO2_12_FULL_52_36; assembly: GCA_001828545.1. Lineage (GTDB taxonomy): Bacteria > Planctomycetota > Brocadiia > Brocadiales > Bathyanammoxibiaceae > 2-12-FULL-52-36. The sequence goes on along the minus strand of MHYW01000140.1, from coordinate 7,124 downwards.
ACCGAGGCGGAACTCCACGTGGTTGGTGCTGATGGAGAGGCCTTCCAGGTCTGCCATTTCCAGGAGGGCCTTTATCCCCGGGTGTTGGGACTGTCTAAGGGTAGTAAGTCCGTACTTGGCCAGGATACGGTTCTCCCCTATGAGGGGGACTGCGTCCGCAATGGTACCCAGCGCCACCAGGCCCATGGCGTTCGTAAGGAACTCCCTATACTGGGTGGATACCCTCTTTTTCCCTCCTACAGCAATCCCCAGGGCCCAGGCCAGCTTAAAGGCCACACCCACTCCGGCCAGGTCCCTGAAGCCACTGCCAGGGAGTTTGGGGTTTATTACGGCATAGGCCCTTGGTAAGTCCTTAATGGGTTGGTGGTGGTCTGTGATAATAAGGTCCAGACCTTTCTCCCTGGCCTCGTCTGCCTCAAGGATAGAGGTGATTCCACAATCTACCGTTACCAATACCTTTGCACCCTCCTGGGCCAGATTCCCCAGGGCCTGGATGTTGAGTCCGTATCCCTCCTGGATCCTTTCAGGGATGTAATAGTGGACGTCTGCCTCCAGGAGTCTGAGGCACTGGAAGAGTAAGGCGGTACCAGTTACACCGTCAACGTCGTAGTCCCCGTAGATGACTATCTTCTCCTTTTTACGTACGGCAGTGGCCAGGCGGAGGGCGGCCTTTTCCATCTCCGGGATAAGCATGGGGTCGGCCAGTCCAGACAGTTTGGGCTGGAGGAAACCGTGGGCTGAATCCAGGTCCGTGACACCGCGATTGATGAGGAGTTGGGCCAGGAGGGGGGAGACCTTGAGGGCACTGGACAGGTGGGTCTGCAGCTTCTCGTCAGGGGACTTGCTTATCCACCTCTTTTTCATCAGACCACCTTTCCAAAATACAGTAGCTAGTAGCTAGTAGCTAGTAGACAGTAGTTAGTAGCTAGGAATAATGTCTTTCCCTGACTACTGGCTACCGACTACTAGCTACTGGTTCTAAGGCCGCTACGATTGGTTCTAAGAGGGCCACCCTGGCCTCTGGTTCTGGATGATACGGGTCAAATACTACAACAGGGCAATCTGGTCTCATAGAATACAATCCTTCCCTGGTTGTTTCTATGTCTTTCTTTGTGGAACCTGAATTTTTGTTTATCACAAATAGGTTTATCCTGTCCAGTATTTTCCTGGCAGAGGGTTTTAGTTCTACAGTCCTGGGCGGTGCTATCATAAGGGCAAAGTTTGTTTTTCTTATACCAAGGAAGCTGTTTCCCTCTACAAGTAACCCACCTCTTGAGGGGAAGAGTTTTAGTGTCCGACGGACGGCAGTCTCAAGGCATTTGCGCTGGGTTTGAAGCCAGATCACCTTTTTAGCACCTGCCTTGAGGAAGCGGGCAGTGTCCTTTCCCGGCTGGCTCAGGATGGACGGGTCAGTTATTATCTTGAAAGAGAAGTCTTCCGTAGTAGGACAGCCGTCACAATCTATCTCCTTCGGGCAGGCCCCCATGTGCTGGACAGTAATTTTTAAGGCATCTAGCCCCCCGAGGGTCTTTATCAGAAAGGCCGCCAGGGTAGTCTTACCTGCACCACTGGAGGTACTGGTTATGGAGATTATCCGCACTGGCCAGCCTCCGTGCCTGCCGTGCCTACGGCAGATTCGCTGTGGCGAACTTTCACTTTTTCTTGAGGTTCAGTTACGGTGCCCTCTGAGGGAGGGGCCTTCTTCAGGAGGGCCTCGTACTCGTGCCTGAAGTATCTGAGGGTAGAGAGGACGGGGTTAGGGGCCGTCTGCCCCAGGCCACATAGAGAGGTCTCCTTGGTATGCGCAGCTAATTCCATGAGGAGGTCCAGGTCACTCTCCTTACCTTCTCCCTTGAGGAGCCTGTTTAGGGTCTCCAACATCCTCCTGGTACCTATACGGCAGGGTACGCATTTACCGCAGGACTCGTCCTGTACAAAATTCATAAAGTAGCGGGCGAATTCCACCATAGAGGTCTTGTCATCAACGACGATGAGCCCGCCTGAGCCCATGATGGCCCCCACCTTCTGGAGGGATTCGTAGTCAATGGGTGTATCTAAATACTCTGCAGGGATACAACCACCCGAGGGTCCTCCTACCTGGGCCGCCTTAAACTTCCTTCCCTTAGCAATCCCTCCGCCAATATCAAAGATTATCTCCCTCAGCGTGGTACCCATAGGCACCTCTACGAGACCGGTATTCTTGACGTTCCCTGCCAGGGCAAAGACCTTAGTGCCCTTGCTCCCCTGAGTCCCAATATTGCTATACCACTGTGCACCCTTCTCAATGATAATGGGGACGTTGGCCAGGGTTTCCACGTTGTTTATACAGGTGGGCTTACCCCAGAGTCCAGAGATAGCTGGATACGGGGGTCTTATGCGGGGCATACCGCGTTTACCCTCTATGGAGGCAATGAGGGCCGTTTCCTCCCCGCATACAAAGGCCCCTGCCCCTTTCTTTATCTCAAGGTCAAGGTCTAGTCCCTTACCCAGGATGTCCTCTCCGAGTAGCCCTAACTCACTGGCCTGGTCAATGGCCCTCTGTACGTGCTTCACCGCCATAGGATACTCAGCCCTGACGTAAAAATAGCCCTTCCTGGAGCCGATGGCATAGGCGGCGATTATCATCCCCTCTACTACAAGGTGGGGGTTACCTTCCAGGACGGACCTGTCCATAAAGGCCCCAGGGTCCCCCTCGTCTCCGTTACAGATAATGTACTTTATATCGCCCGTGGCCTTCCTTACGAACTCCCACTTCTTTCCGGTGGGGAAGCCAGCACCTCCCCTGCCCCTGAGGCCAGAGTCCGCCACCTCTTTTATCACCTGCTCCGGGCTCATACCATCTAATACCCTTTCCAGGGAGGTATAACCACCGGCCGCAATGTAGTCGTGGATACTGGTGGGGTCTATAACGCCGTTAAGACGTAGCACCAGGCGGTGCTGTTTCTTGTAGAAAGGGACTTCTGACTGGTGAGTGACCTTCTTGTTAGTTAGAGGGTCAGTAAAGAGTAGATTTTCCAGGACTTTACCATTCGTCACGGTCTCATCAATAATCTTTGTGGCATCTGACTCTTTTACTTTTTGATAGAAGATATTGCTGGGCCAGAGGGTTACAAGAGGCCCTCTTTCACAGAAACCCTGACAACCAGTCTTTTTTAGAGATATTTTCCCCTCTAGCTCTCTATCCTTAATGATATTATTAAGTGACTCGTAGAGTTCATGTCCCCCGAAGGTCTCACACCCAGTACCCCCGCAGACTACTACCGTAGAGACTCCGGTCTTTTGCCCCTTTTTGAGCCCCTCTCTGAGATTTCTGAGGTCTTTTATGGAGTTGAGTCTTCCCACGGTCTATTCCTTATTGTAACGCCCCAGTATTTCCTGTACCTTTTCAGGAGAGACCTGGCCATAGAATTTGTCGCCCAATGACAGGGCCTGCTTCCCCGGCCCCCCCCCACAACAGCCCTCGGCCTTCTTACTGCTCCCTATGACCACAATTGGCCCCAGGGCACAGGTACCCAGGCAGGCCACTGACTCCAGGGTAAATCTGTAGTCCGCCGTAGTTTCTCCATCCTTGACGCCCAGGAGTTCCCCTATCCTGGACTTTACCTTATCTGCCCCCCGGACATGGCAGGCAGTGCCAACGCATACCTTAATGGTGAATTTCCCCTTCGGCACAAAAGAGAACTGGGAGTAGAAGGTGGCTACTCCAAATACCCTGCTCAGCGGGATACGGGTACTCCTGGATATAAACTCCAGGGCAGGTCTGGGCAGGTAGCCGTAGCTATCCTGGGTATACTGTAATAAGGGTATAAGGTCAGACCTGCTCAACCTGTGATTCAGGTTTTTTATGTGTCTCTCTAAACCGCCCAATTCTATGGGGGCTTCTTGTTTTAGGGTCTCTTTCTTCATAATAAGCAATGGGTCCGCCTCAGGCGGACAAGACCTGCCTCTCCATGCCAGATTATTCAGAGGAGGTTTTTCTTCGCGTACTTCACGGCATTCCCATTTAGGTAGGGGCAGGTTTGAAACCTGCCCCTACAATAGATTTTTCTTTACATATCTAACAGCATTCAGAAATAATCGCAATCCGTCTGGCTCTTTATTCAGCCCATTCCTGGACCAATTCGGGTGCTGGTAGGGTTCCACGTAGCGTTCAGGGTGGGGCATCATGCCCAGTATCCTCCCCGTAGGGTCACATATCCCTGCAATATCCTCCACAGAGCCGCTTGGGTTGTGAGGGTACCCCGCCCCGTCTCCCCCCTCGTCTACGTACCTGAAGACTATCTGTGAAGAATCCCTTAGTCTTTGAAGGGTTGAATCGTCCCGGGGTACGAATTTCCCCTCTGCATGGGCCACGGGCAGGTATAGTGATTCCCCTTCTTCTACGTAAACTGACTTACTGGAACAAGCCCTGAGGTGTATCCATCGGGCCTCAAACCTGTTGGAGTCGTTAAAGGTAAGGGTTACCTCAGGCAGTCCACTGTCCCGGGCAGGCCCTGCACCGTTCTGGTACAGGGCAGGTAATAACCCGCCCTTGACCAGGGTCTGAAAGCCGTTGCATATTCCCATCATCAGTTTCCCCTCACCGAGGAAATGCTCCAGGGCCTCTCTCAGGTGGAAGCGGAGGATATTGGCCAGTATCCTTCCTGCCGCAATATCATCCCCGTAGGTAAAGCCGCCGGGTAATACTAAGATGTGGTAGTCCCTAAAAAGGTTGGCCGGGTTATTCCCACCGACTGTCCTCTCCAGGAGTCTTTGGATATGGAGTCTTTGGGCCTCCGCACCAGCCTTTTTCAGGGCATACTCTGTCTCCCAGTCACAGTTAGTTCCAGCGGTACGGAGTACCAGGGCCTTTACCTTTGCCATCAAATTTAAAGTCCTACAGGGACAGGTTTTAGACCTGTCTCTATAATTGTAATGACATAAAACACAGTATAGCAGGCATAGGCCCTTTTGTAAACATCTTTTGGGCAGGGGCAGGTTTTTGCTACAAACATAGGTAACACTATGTAAAGGGATGTCCCTATCCCGGGGCTAGGGGGCAGGGGTAGCCGCAGGCTTTAGCCTGCGTTATACTTTTCCCCTATTACCTGGTCCCTAGCCCTTAATCCCTGGCTTTGGGGGTGGTAAGCCCACCAGAGGCGGACATCCCTCCCCCTAGAGGGGGGAGGGATGAATGGAAGACACACCCCCTGCCCCTCTTTTTAGAGGGGAGACCACCCTAGAACAGGCCCACCACCTTCCCCGTAGCCAGGTCTATATCAACCGCCTCCCCAGCAGGCTTAGAGGGTAGTCCTGGCATAGTCCTCATAGTCCCAAGGAGTGGGTAGAGGAACCCTGCACCCACGGAGGCCCTCAGGTCTCTTACTGGCACCCTGAAGCCCCTGGGTCTCCCCCTCAGGGCCGGGTCATGTGAGAGGGAGAGGTGTGTCTTGGCCATACAGATAGGTAGTTTGTCCACACCCCACCTGGTGTAGCGCTCTATCTTCTCCCTGGCGGCAGGCATGACGTCAATCCCGTCAGCACCATACATCTTGGTGGCGATAATCTCTATCTTATCTTCTATACTGGCCTCCAGAGGATAGAGAAACATGAACCTGGAGGGTTTATTGGCGGCGGCCACCACGGCCTCGGCCAGTTCCTCCGCCCCCACTCCGCCCCTGGCCCAGTGGTTGGATTCCACTGCGCTCTCTGCCCCGTACTCTACGGCAATGGCCTTTACGGCCTCTATCTCTGCCCTGGTGTCGGTCTCAAAGGAGTTGATGGCCACTACCACTGGGATGCCGTAGAGTTTCATGTTCTCTATCATCTTTACCAGGTTCTGACACCCCTTCTCCACTGCGGGGACGTTTTCCTTCTGGAGTTCATCAGGCAGGGGCTTACCTGCCACTATGTTGCCTACTCCGCCATGCATCTTCAATGCCCTGACTGTGGCTACTATGACGGCACAGTTGGGGCTCAGACCCGAGTAACGGCATTTTATGTTCATGAATTTCTCAGCGCCCAGGTCAGCCCCAAAGCCGCTCTCTGTTACCACATAATCGGCACACTTGAGGGCTATCTGGTCAGCCACGATGGAGCTATTACCATGGGCTATGTTGCCAAACGGTCCGGCATGTACAAAGGCCGGAGTATTCTCCACGGTCTGGAGGAGGTTCGGTTTGATGGCATCCCTTAAGAGAACGGTCATAGAGCCAGCACACCTCAGGTCTTCTGCCGTAACGGGTTTACCCTCTTTGTTACTGCCAATTATTATCCTGCCCAACCTCTTCCTGAGATCCTGAAGACCCGTAGCCAGGGCCAGGATGGCCATCACCTCTGAGGCCACGGCGATGTCAAAACCTGTCTCCCTGGGTATCCCCTGCTCCTTCCCCCCGAGACCTATCACTATATTCCTCAGCGCCCTATCGCTTGTATCCACTACCCTGGGCCAGGTGATGCTAAAGGGGTCTATCCCAAGCTTGTTCCCGTGATGCAGATGGTTATCAATGAAGGCGGCCAGTAGGTTATGGGCTGCGGAGACGGCATGGGTATCCCCGGTGAGGTGGAGGTTAAAGTCCTCCATGGGTACTATCTGGGAGTAACCTCCTCCGGCAGCCCCACCCTTTATGCCAAAGACCGGCCCCAGGGAGGGCTGGCGGATGGCTATAACGGCCTTCTTGCCCAGCCTGCAGAGGCCCATACCCAGTCCCACTGTGGTAGTGGTCTTCCCTTCTCCAAGGGGGGTGGGGGTGATGGCCGTTACCACTATGTACTTCCCGTTCTTGGCCTTCTTCAACCTCTCCAGGACATCCAGGGAGACCTTGGTCTTGTATTTGCCGTACAGCTCCAGTTCGTCTTCCCTTATGCCCAGGCCCTCTGCTATCTCCTGGATGGGTTTCAACTTTGCCGCCTGTGCTATCTCAATGTCGCTCGGAACTTTTTTTGCCATGATTGCCTGTGCCATTTTCTCATCTCCGTCTGTCTTAGTGGACTATATCGTAATGGATATTACCCTGTTTACTCAAATGAGTTC
>MHYW01000140.1:0-88 GCA_001828545.1 Planctomycetes bacterium RIFCSPHIGHO2_12_FULL_52_36 | reverse complement strand
CTACCAGTCTACCATCCGAGTCTAACTCCCTACTGCCTGAACAGGTGCAGTACCTGCCCCCACGGTAGATAAAGGGGACTGCCAGGCC
>MHYW01000139.1 GCA_001828545.1 Planctomycetes bacterium RIFCSPHIGHO2_12_FULL_52_36 | reverse complement strand
TACGGCCTGATGGCCTTCGGTTCCTCACTGGACCAGATAGGGCCTATAACCAGGGACGTCAGGGACGCCGCATTCCTCCTTCAGGTCATTGCAGGTCGTGACCTCAGAGACTCTACCAGTTCAGACGTACCCGTGCCAGATTACCTGAAGGAGCTAGAGAAACCCGTTAAGGGCCTCCGCCTGGGACTGCCTAGGGAGTACTTTATGGAAGGATTAAATGAAGAGGTACGCAGGGCCGTAGAGGTGGCGGTAAAGGTTTATAAGGGCCTGGGGGCAGATATCCAGGAAATATCCCTCCCGCACACCCCCTACGCCGTGGCCGTCTATTACATTATTGCCACTGCCGAGGCCAGCAGTAACCTGGCCCGTTACGATGGCGTACGCTATGGCTATAGGGCCGCTAATACCCAGAACATTATAGAGATGTACAGCCGCTCCAGGGTAGAAGGTTTTGGCAGGGAGGTAAAGAGGAGGATAATGCTGGGCACCTATGCCCTCAGCTCTGGCTACTACGAGGCCTACTACCTCAAGGCCTCTAAGGTGAGGAGCCTTATAAGACAGGACTTCTCCAGTGCCTTTGAGGCGGTGGACTTTATCCTCTGCCCCACCTCGCCCACCCCTGCCTTTAAATTAGGGGAGCGACTGGCCAACCCCCTGGAGATGTACCTCTCGGACGTCTATACCATACCCGCCAACCTTGCGGGCATTCCAGCCATATCCATCCCCTGCGGTTTCACCAGGGAGAACCTGCCCATCGGCCTACAGCTCATGGCCCGCCCCTTTGAGGAGGCAGGACTGCTCCAGGTGGCAAGGGCATACGAGAGGGAGACCGAGTGGCATCTGAGGAGACCGGAGCTTTAGGTAAAGATTCTTTTAACATGGAGCCCCATGAAGGCTGAAGAACCCAAAAAGCAAGACCCATCACAATCTACTCCAAGCGAAAAAGAAAGGCTTGAGGTTCAAAAGCTCGCCCTTGAGATTCAAGTGCTAAAGGAGAAGCTTGCGAGACGAGGTAAGGTAGCGCGCCTCATCCCAATTATTGCTCCATCTGTTGTCCTCCTAGGACTTATTGTCGGCGCTTCCGTGATCCTTCTCAATGAGGGGAAGAGGCACAGGCTGGAGGCAATTACTAATTTAAAGAGGGAGTTGGCCAGTGAGGACAACGCCGTGCGCATTAGCGCCGTCCGTGCCCTGGCCGATTACCCGAAGGAGGGCATCCCCACGTTGATTGCCTGTCTTGGGAGATTGAAAGACAGTCGTCAGCCTGAAGAGGACACAGCCTTTACCGCGGCCGTCAGTGACTCTCTCAGGCAGATAGGAAAAGAGGCAGTATACCCGCTCAGAAATGAGTTATACAGAATACAAGACGAGCTAATGCGAGTAATTGGACAAGACAAGAGCACCAGAAAAATCTATCGCTATCTTCCTCTTGCTATATTTGACAAGTTTGATAGAGAGCCTGATGCTGTCCTCCTCAACAGAATAAAAGAAAGCGCGAGACGGCGGAACCTAAACTTAGGTGATGAAGAAATTGCCCGTGTCATGGAGAGACTATATAATATAAGGTCTTCAAACTATAATGCGTTAGTAGCCCATAGGAACGGCCGGTACGCCCTGGCAAATATAATTAGGGAACACAGTATCAGGTACGTCCGACTTGAAATAATAGACCTATCGGATGCCTCTTTGGGAAAGGCCGACCTATCGGGTGCCAATTTGCAGGGAGCTGCCCTGTCGGGCGCCGATTTGGGGGGGGCTGACCTATCGGATGCCAATTTGCAGGGAGCCGACCTGTCGGGCGCCGATTTGGAGGGGGCCGACCTATCGGATGCCAATTTGCAGGGAGCCGACCTGTCGGGCGCCGATTTGCAGGGAGCCGACCTATCGGGTGCCAATTTGTCTGAGGTCAACCTATCGGGCGCCAATTTGTGGGGCGCCAACCTATCGGGCACCAGTTCGTGGGGTGCCAACCTATCGGGTACCGATTTGCTGGGAGCCGACCTGTCAGGCGCCCAGTTGTGGGGCGCCAACCTATCGGGCGCCAGTTTGTGGAGCGCCAACCTATCGGATGCCAATTTGCAGGGAGCCTACCTGTCGGGCGCCAATTTCAGGAACGCCATCCTAACCGATTTAGAGGAGTTCAAGGCAATCAGAGATTTTACAAAAACAGACCTGCGGGATGTAGTAGGTCTATCCAGGGAAGACCTGGTATATGCCAAATCTAATGGCGCCATAATTAATTGATGAATCAACCGTCAAAGAGGCGCCCACGAAGGCCCAAAAACAAGGCTAATAACAAGGTGCAAATTTGAGGGCAGGCCTAAGTTATTAGGTTTTGCAAAAATGTTTCTTGTGGAGTACAGTCCACCTCAGGCGGATCAGGTCTGTCCATGAAGTTGTGGAAAGGCCAGGGGTAGCCACAGGTAGTAGCCGCAGGCTTTAGCCTGCGTAAGTTGCGTAAGTAGAATACGCAACCTAAAGGTTGCGGCTACTAAAAACTAAGTAATGAGAGAGTTGATAGAACAGCTAAAAGACCTTAACGAGAGGGAACTCTACGCCGGACTTGCAGTCCTGGCCAGCGGTTACAAGGCTGATTGGATAAAAAATATCCAGTGCGAGGTAGTCCCGAGGGTCAAAAAATCCTCCCCCACCAGTCCTTATCTCACAGAGGAATCCAAAAAGGCATGTCGTGACGTAGTAGCCAGGGTTACTAACCCTGACGCAGCCATTCACAAAAAGGCCCTGGAGGAGTTACGGAAAGGTTTTGTGATGGACTATTACGTTGAACCAGGCAGGCTATTCTTTGAGGAATTCAAAAATAGGTTCAAAGAGGCCATCTGTAGCAAGGACAACCCTCAAGCCATCGCAGACAGCATCCTCACCAAAAATGGCCTGGCCCCTGTTTACATCCCCCTACTGGTATACTTTGGCCTATTAATAGTAAAGACCGACCTGAAATAGGATATTTCCCTCCCCCTTGATGGGGGAGGGAAGGGAGAGGGTGATTAAGATTTGAGCAGAAATCTTACCAATATCGCAAAGGAACTCAGAAAGAGACCGACTGAGGTGGAAAAATTGTTATGGAGATATTTACGAGGCAAACGCTTAGGGGAATTGAAGTTCAGGCGTCAACAACCTGTTGGGAATTATATAGTGGACTTTGTTTGTTATGACAAAAAGCTCGTTATAGAGTTAGATGGTGGTCAACACGCAAAGAACAAAGCTAAGGATATTAAAAGAGATAAATGGTTGCAGGAGCACGGCTTCAAAGTTTTGCGGCTTTGGAATAATGAAGTTTTGTGCAATGTAGAAGGGGTGTTAGAGGCAGTAAAGAAAAGTGCATTATTTCACCCTCCCCCTTCCCCCTCCCATCAAGGGAGGGGGAACTGAACGATGCCATCAAAGGAAGGGGAGGATTAGAGTAACCGCCTAGTCAATTATTGCCCCCTTAGACTTGGCATACTCCAGGTCTTCTTTGGATAAACCTTTCACGCCTTGTAAGTTCGCCATAGTTAAATCTTTTGCACCACGTAATGCAGTTAATTGCAAATTTGCATTAGAAAGATTGGTATTTGTCAGTATGGCATCCATTAAGGTGACCTCAACTAGAGAAGCATTTGATAGATTTGCTCCACTCAGGTCCGTCTCTGACAAGTTGGCAAAATTTAAATTAGCATCATGCAGGTAGGCATGCGCTAAAGAGTGACCGGATAAGTCAAAATCTTGAAGATCTAGACGCTCAATGTGATGTTGGTACAAAAGGTATGAGAGAAGTTCCCGCACGTTTTTCCATTTTACTTTTAACTGAGGCTCTGAAGACTTCATATTGCGCATCTTATTAATAATATGCTCAATTTTTTCTTCAGGGAAGGAGCCTTTTAACGCTTTGGCATAATCGGGACCACCTTCTTTTTCCGCTAACTTTAAAGCAGTATTTATCATATTTTTGATTTCTTCAGGAGATTTGTTAAATAATGTGTTTAAAGAAAATGTCCAATTAACTAGTTTGTCTCCAGTAAATCGTTTTAGCTCTTGCTGTGTAAGTCCTTTAACTTTTTTAAATTGTAAATCTAGTAGTGATTCTCTCCCTTTAACCTCTTCATTTATCCACTTTAACTCCTCCAATAGGGGACTAATTGCATCTTTCCCTATTTGCTTAAGGGAAGTTTTCACCGCATTGGTAAATGCTGTGTCCTCTTCGCCGGCCAAAGGGTTGATTGCTCCAAGGCTGAAAATTAATACAGGAACCGATTCCTTCGGATAGTCTGCTAGGGCAAGAGCAGCGCCTATACGAATAGCAGGGTTGTCGCTAGCAAATTCTCTCTTAAGATTTGCAATTTTTTCTGCGCGTAACCTTTCGGTCTCCAGCCTCTGCTGTTTTACCTGCAAATGCCATTGCCACATACCCAAAGGGATACCAATGAAAATACTGAAGGCAGTTACGAGTGGTGCAAGTCTTACTAATTTACCCAACCGCGAGACATTCCACGAGACATTCCACTCTCGCTCTTTAATCTCTAGCTCAAGTCTCTGCTTGTTGGAGCTGTCCTTTTTATCGTCTTTTTGGGTGGCTCTTTTTTGTTGAGGTCTTCTAGCCATTAAAATGTCTTTCTCCCCCCTCCCTTGATGGGAGGGGGGAAGGGGGAGGGTATTAGTTATTAGCCCTCCTTCTTCTCCAGCAATGGCACTAGTTTTGGCGGGAGGACACTGGAGAAGTCAATCTCCTGGTGGCCAAAGAGAAGATGCCCCTGGGTCTGGCTCTGGGTCTTGAGGGGGAGGCCCTGTAGTTTAATGAAACCCTCGGCGGCCTTGTGCTCAAAGGCATCGCCTTTCTCATAGGTGGCGAGGTCGTACTTGTAAAGCGATAGGGGCGATTTCCGTCCCACCACCGTTGCCGTCCCCCTGGAGAGTTTAATCCTCACTACCCCGGTGACCACCCGTTGTGTACTGAGGACGTAGGCCATGAGGTCAAGGTGGAAGGCCGAGAACCACTGTCCATTATAGACAATATCTGCATACTGACTGGCCACCATGTCTTTAAAGCGCATGGCCTCTTTGGTCAGTACCATACCCTCCAGGGCCCTGTGGGCCTTGTGTAGTATGACCGCCGCAGGGGCCTCATAAATCTCCCTGGACTTTATCCCCACTACCCGGTTCTCCACGTGGTCTATGCGACCCACCCCGTGAAGCCCCCCGAGGCGGTTCAGTTCCTCAATGAGCTCTATCCCTTTTAGGTACTTACTATCCAGGCGGAAGGGTATACCCTTCTCAATGCCTATCTCTATTATTAGCGGCTCCCTGGGCGTCTCCTCCAGGGGCTTGGTCCATTGGAAGACCTCTTCGGGGGGTTCCTGCCAGGGGTCTTCCAGCACGCCGCACTCTATGCTCCGTCCCCAGAGGTTTTCGTCAGTGCTGTAGGGACTCTTCTTTGTGGCCTCCACAGGGATGCCGTGGGCGTGGGCATACTCTATCTCTTCCTCCCTGGACATACCCCACTCCCTTACCGGGGCGATGACCTTAAGGTGGGGCGCCAGGGCCTGCAGGGAGAGCTCAAAACGGACCTGGTCATTACCCTTCCCAGTACAGCCGTGGGCCACGGCCTCGGCCCCTTCCTCCTCTGCCACCTCGGCCAGTAACTTGGCGATGAGCGGCCTACCCAGGGCAGTGGCCAGCGGATACACCCCCTCGTACATCGCCCCGGCCTGGAGGGCAGGGAAGATAAAATACTTCACAAAGGGTTCCCGTGCATCTATTACGTGGGTACTCCTGACGCCCAGCCTCAGGGCCTTTTCCTTCACCTTTGAGAGTTCCTTAGTGGCCCCCAGGTCAATCGTCAGGGTGACTACCTCCATACCGTACTTCTCCTGCAGCCACTTGATGGCCACCGAGGTATCCAACCCGCCAGAATACGCCAATACCACCTTTTTACCCATACTTGTCCGTCCTTCCTCCTTCTAAACGGTTTTCATTATAACACAAAAGACAAAATGGCAAAGTCCAAATGTAGGGGCAGGGCTTGCCCCTGCCCATTCCCAAGGCAATCCGCCTCAGGCGGATTACCCATCTTTATAACAACACAAGATGACAAAGGCGGGTTGGAAAACTCCCCCGCTTGCGGGTAGAATAGGGCCATGGGTTTTGACGCCAAAAAGGTCTTGAGACCTCTGCAAATCCGCCTGAGGCGGACTGTGCCTTTGGTTTCCCCCTCCCTGGATGGGAGGGGGAAGGCCCTGCACCACAAGGGTGCAGGACAAAGCCCTGTACCTGATTGGTACAGGGGGGAGGGTGATATTCACCCCCACCCTACCCTCCCCCATCCCTTCGCTACGCTCAAGGGCAGGCAAGGGGGAGGGAATTTCGGTTGCTACTTTTTCAGAGGCCTCGTCCTTTATATATCGCTGGTTGCGATCCTCCTGTTTATCACCGAGACAGGGGGCACGGCCGAAAAGAGACTGCCTGAAGAGGCGGATACGGCTGCTATTAAAACCCTCATGAAGAAACTGGAGCGGGACACGCAGATGTTTGAAGACGCCCTGGAGATTGGAGACCTGCAGGAACTGAACCGGCTTGCACAGGAACTGGGTCATACCTGCTGTCAGGTATGCACGGTGGTGACGGACGGCCTATCAGAATCGGAGACCAGGGAGTTCAAAAAGAGGGCCGAGGCCTTTTATGCAAGCATCCAGGGGTTAATGGTCTTTACCCAGCAATCCACCCTGCAGGTAGTAACCTCCCATTACCAGGAGGTCAAAGAATCCTGTCGGGCCTGCCATGACCAGTTTAAGAAGTAATTTATAGTAAAAAGTCTAGTATTAGGCCCAAAAGAGACTCCAGGGTGTATGCGGTGACAAGCCATGCCGTGCAGAGGATAGCCACACCAAGTGGCTCTGCAGAGCCTGAACGTTTAGCTTTAGTGGCGTAGTAAGTGGCCGTGGTCGCTAAGGCTACAAGAAGCACCTCAAGGGTAATATCATCTTCATCGCCAAAGCTTCCCCCCAGAATCCCAATCTCTGTTACGTTTTCCACTACCTCCATAATGATAGCCAGGTAGAGGAACAAGATACCCCTTTTAATTAGGTTGGGACTCAGGTTATTTCTGGCCTTTACTAGACGGGATAAGGCCAGGCAGGCTATCGTTAGTTGAGAAAAATCAAATAACAGGTCTACTATTAGTTTCATTTGTTCTAATTTATAGGAAAAGGCGTCCTAGCAGTCCAAGGAATAACCCCATGGTATAGGCAACGACAACCCACACCGTGCAGATAATAGCGGCGCCCATTGGCTCTGTGGACTTTGCCCTCTTGACCTTAGTGGCATAATAGATTGCCGTAGCTACCAGGGCCAGGATAAGCGCCCTCAATGTAATGAGGTCGTCGTCAACGCCCTCCTTCATAACAAAAAACGCTATCGCATCATGCGCTATCTCAAGGGCCATGAGCAAGTAGAGTAACAAGATACCCCTGCTAAGCGTGGTTAACTTCAGGGTACTACTAGCCTTTATTAGAAACACCAGGACTGTACAAGCCGTCACTAACAAAAGGACATGGAGTATGACATCCACTATCTGCACGTGTTCTTTCTCCCGTATATCCTCACAAGAGATTTTTAAGGTGTTGTTTATTACTATTTTGGTACAAACTAGTCAAGGGAAAAGATAGGCCGCTGTGTAGAGTATACAGCCACACAAAAAACACAAAATCTTCTTGACAGGGAGGAAGGAGGGTGGATAAAATCTGCGGTGGTTTTTGCCGATACGTTTACAGGTGTCCGCTACCGGGCGGACTGAAAGGGAAGATGGTGAGAAACCATCGCGGACCCGCCGCTGTAATCGGCGACGAAAGTTGCAAGCCCCGTACCTTTACTGGTGCTGGGCCGTAGGGGCGTTTAGTTAAACGCCCCTATGATGACGAAAGCCACTTCCGGTGCCAATCCGCCTGAGGCGGATAAAAGTACCGGGGGGAAGGCGCAACTAGTAGGATGACCCGATAGTCAGAAGACCTGCCTGTAAATGTCTCACCAGGCCTCCCCGTGGTAAGGGAAGGCGGGTTGGGGTGGTGCCCCCTCAGGCGGAACAGTCCGCCTCAAGCAGACAGGAGGTGGCAGCACCACCTTGCCCAGTACCAAATTATTTATTTTTGTTTAAGGTACGGGGCTACTGGAGAGATTATAAGCCCGCATCTTCTCTGGAGGAGGTGCGGGCTTTTTTGTTTTATTTTTTACAGGAGGTGAAGGCCGAAACGAGAGACTGAACCAAAATCTTTGACCGCGTGCAGGATGTAAGGGAAGGCAGTTAGAATCTGCCGCTGCCCCGCAACTGTAACGGGGACGAAATCTGCAAGCCCGCATACCTTAATTGGTATACGGGACAAGAGGTCACTCTCTACTGGTGGTGGAGGGGAAGGCCGCAGAGAGTAGGATGAACCGTTAGCCAGGAGACCTATCCTGTCACGCCAGATTATCCCATTTCCGTGGGGGAAGGAGGATAAGGTGAGAGGACTTCTCAGGATACTGGCACTATTGCTTTTGAGCAATCCTTGCATGGCCGTAGAAGTGGAACAAATAGAAAGATTAAGAGGCGAGTTAGAACTGCTTAAGTCTGAACAGCAAAGTTTAAGTCAAAAGATGGAGCATAACCAATCCAGTGTAGAAAGGTTGGAACAAGAGGTGGTGCGACTCAGTGGTGGTTCTAAACCCCCACAAGCAAAACCCACCTTAGGTGAGCCATCCACTGTCTCTAAAAAAGAGAGGCTTGAAAAACGGGTGGAGAGCCTTGAGGATATGACGGGGAAGATGTTCCTGCTGGAACCAGTGGAAGAGATAAAGAAGGTCTCTGAGTGGGTATGTCCCGAAGGTCATATCTATGACCATGCCAGCCTGGACGGTCGTTGCCACCTCTGCGGCAAGCCTCAGGAGGAACGAGTGGCCTACAGGAAGTTCAAGTATGCCCGCAAGGAGAGTATCTCCGACCGCATAGAGGCCATGATGGAGGAGGGGTTCAAAAAGAAGGTGGCAGTAGGCTTGAGTGCCACAGGAGTCTTTCAGCAGTTAGTAAATAGCCGTAAGAAGGACACCTCGTTTGCCGAGGGCTCTCTTGACCTCTTATTCTTCCACCGTCCCATGATTAACTCCACGCTGTTCGTAGACCTTGAGGCCATAGGGGGAAGGGGACCAGACTTCGTGGTGGGTAGTGCCTCCGGACTCAATGACGATGCCTCCCGTGGTTCCACACAGGACAGCGATGGCGTGGACAGGGTCAGCGTCAGAGAGGCATGGCTACAATCCATCTTTATGAAGGATAGGCTGAGGCTGGTGGGTGGGAAGATAGACCTGACCAACTACTTTGACATGAACGTAGTAGCCAACGACGAGACTACCCAGTTCCTGACCAGTGCCTTTGTAAATAACCCCGTCCTGAGTCCACCAGTGAATGGGCCGGGCCTTGTGGGCCACTTTGACACAAAGAAGGGATACGGCTTTGGACTGGGTCTACAGAACGCCCGTAACTCTGGTACTGCCGTATTTGACAGGCCCTACACAATAGGGGAGGCAGATTACCACGCCCCGAAGTTCCTCTTTGGACAAGGGGGGAATTACCGCCTCTGGGGGAGATACAATGGGGATACCAGGAGTCGGGCCGTGGGCCTTAGCTTGGACCAGCAGTTTACCCCGAGGCTTACGGGCTTTGCCAGGTACGGGACAACTGGCAACACCGCAGTGGATGAGCCAAAGTGGGCATGGAGCCTGGGACTAGAGTTAAGTTCACCTTTTTCTTCCAGGAGATATGACCGTATTGCCACGGCCTTCAGTCAGATTAAGACCTTCAACAGGACCAAAGAGGACCTAGTAGAGGCATACTACAATTTCTTCCTGACAGACCACATGAACCTCTCCCTCAACTCCCAGGTACTCTTTCCTGCCAGGCCAGAATTAAGGATGTCCGAAGACGGCAGCCCTCTACCCAGAGAACGGGAGAACGACTTCCTTACCACCTTTGGCCTGAGACTGCAGATGGACTTCTAGTGAGATTGAACGCTTGAACCTTTAAACTTTTGAACCCTTATCTTGAAGGAGGCATTTATGACAAGACTAGTTCTTATCCTGGCCCTCTTGTTAGGGCTGTCGGCACCTGTCATGGCTGAGACGTCACTGGCAGGGCATGACATCAGCTCCCTGGTATTCATCACCAACAAAGACAGTAACGACGTTACCGTAATAGACTCTAAGAACAACAACCTGATTGCCCGTTTTGAGATTGGCCCGTGGTGTGCACCCCACATGTCTATGGTAAGTTGTGATGGCCGTCTGCTACTAGCACCCCGCACCAAGAAGAATGATTTTGTGGCCATTGACCTAAAGAGCGGGGAGAAATTCGGTCCCATCCCTGTGGGCTTCAGTCCTGAGCATTTTGATTGCTCCCCCGACTCCAAGCTCTGCTATGTAGCAAACTTTGAGGAGGGTACCGTATCTGCCATAGACCTTACTCAGATGGTTGAAGTGGCCAGGATACCTGGCTTTGCAGAACCCCATGGGGTTACCTTCACCCCTGACGGCTCAAAGGCATATATCGCCAATTTTGGTGCCCATGAGGTCGGTGTGGTAGATACCAAGACCCATCAACTCATCAAGCGCATTGCCGTAGGCAGTGCCTACAAGGTAGCCGCCCTCAACCCGGATAGGTACCTGGCTGAGATTAAGGGCATTGCCAATGCCACCCCCACTCCGGATGGCCGTTACGTCTATGCCGCCGATGGCGATTCGGGAGAGGTGGCAGTAATTGATACCGCTACAGACAGTGTGATAGCCAGCGTCCGTGTAGGGGCTGAGCCCTGGCGGGCCTACTCCTCCCCAGACGGCAGTCTGATGTTGGTACCTAATAACGGGGATAAGACGGTATCCGTTATAAGCACCAAGGACAACAAGGTAGTTGCCACCCTCAAGGGCGGGGAGGGTATGACGGGCATCAATTTCACCAGTAATGGTCGCAAGGCCTACGCCATCAGTAGCAGGGAAGGTGCCGTGTACGTCTACGACATGGGAAAGATGCGGGAGATAAAAAGGCTGAAGCTGGGGACGAACGTCGTCCTTGAGACGGCCTCCACCACGGCCGATGGTAACAGACTCTACCTGGCCTGCTCCACCACCAATTCCGTGTACGTCATAGATGGTGAGAGTGACCAGGTCTCCGTAGTCCCCAACGTGGGTCATAGCCCCTGGGCGGTGGCCATCCTGGGTGGCTACAATTACTGTCATTAGTTAGGAGGAAATTGGGGCCGAGGCACCGGGTATGCCCCCGGTGACCTCGGCCCAGTCCTTACTCGGATGGTTCTGAAATTAGTACGAAAGTTTAGACAAAACTTAAGCTCTTTTGGCTCAACTTCTTAAATAGTAGGTGCATAAGTTCCCTCCCCCTTGATGGGGGAGGGTAGGGTGGGGGTGAATCCCCCTCCCCCTTCCCCCTCCCACCAGGGGAGGGGGTTTTAATGTGCGATTTGAGAAAACTATAAGGCAATGTCCGAACTCGTATCCCAAGTTTACTGATGGTCATATTGCCCCTTATTATCCTGCTGACCTTTCTATCTCCACCCCTCCTGGCGCATCAGGGAGGGGAGACCAGGGCCTTAAAGGAAGAGGCAGAGTCTTACCTCCCCCAAGCCTACAGGGTCGTCGGCACTCAGGCCTCTGGCGGCCTCTCGGGCGTAGTAATGGTACTGGGGGGAAGGCCGGTAAAGGAGGCCCTGGTGTACGTGAAGGACGTCTCCCAGGGGAAGGACTTCTCCGCAGCAGGGCCTCTGGTACTGGACCAGAGGGACAAGCTCTTTGTACCGCACGTGCTGGTAGTCCCTGTGGGCAGTACCGTAGAACTGCGCAACTCCGACCCTGAGATGCACAACCTCCATGCCTCCTCCGTAAAGAACCCAGCCTTTAACGAGGGGATGCCAGAGAGTAGTACTTCCCTCCTTAAGAGGTTTGAGCAGGTAGAGGTAGTAAGACTGGGGTGCGACCTCCACCAAGAGATGTGTGCCTGGATAGTAGTCAGGGACAACCCTTACTATGCCTTGACTGGTAAGGACGGACGTTTTAATATAGCCGATATCCCGCCAGGGACGTACAAGTTGTCGTTATGGCATGAAGACCTGGATAAAGAGCAACGCCCTAGTTTTACTACGGAGGTAACCGTAGAGACTGACGCAACCCTTGAGGTGGATTTCTATCTCACCCCCAAGTAGTGGCAAAGTTCGCCAGAGGCGAATCTGCCTAGGCACGACTTGCTTTGCCCTCTTATGCCGAGCAGGCTCGGCCACTACATACATTCCGTTACTGGTCTCCTTCTTTCTCCTCTCCTCCACAGCCCTTGCGGAGGAGCAAAGTATCAAGGAACTAGACCAGGCCCTGACCCACATCAAAGAATCCTACTACGGCACCGTTGACGTAAGTTCCTTAGCAGGTTTAAGTCTGCAGGCGGTGATTGATTCCCTGGACAAAGACAGCAGGGTGGTGAAGGGGGGGCCACCCTCTATGGATTTTGTCCGTGGGCTTGAGGAAGAGACCTCCATAACGGAGGCCCGCCTTGCTACGGCAGAGATAGCCTACGTAAAGATAGGCTTCTTTGGGAGGAGGACGGGTGCCCATTTTCAAAAGGCCCTGGAAAGTCTGGGATGTGGCAGTGCTACTTCCCCCGATGTACCCAGGGTTGATGTACCCAGGGTTAAGGGGATACTGCTTGATTTAAGGGATAACCCTGGAGGACACCTCCAGAGTGCCCTGGAGGTGCTAAGGCATTTTGTGCCCCCAGGAAATATCCTCCTCATTGAAAAGACAAGGGGCGGTGAAAGGCCACACCTCTCAGACGGGGGGACACCGCTACGACTCCCAATAGTCATCCTCATCAATGGCTCTACTGCCAGTAGCGCCGAGATAGTGGCCGCCACCCTGAGGTATCATTGTGGGGTAAGGGTGGTGGGAGAAAAGAGTAAGGGCAAGGGGACTATACAGGAGGTCATCCCCCTGGGCACAAGGACCCTCATCCTCACCGTAGGAGAATATCTATTGCCTGATGGCTCCAGCCTGAGGGACAAGGGGGTAACCCCTGATTTGGAGGTAAAAGGATATGAGGAGCAGTTCCAGTCCGCCCTCTCTTTCCTTGTGCCTTGCCCGCCTCAGGCCAATTGAACCCCAAAGCGTTTTAGTCTTTTCCCTTCTTTGTTGTCTGTGGCACCGTCCACTCCAGTAAGGTAAGAGAGTGCCCCATGCCCATGTATTCTACGATGTAATATTTAATCTAGCTTGACTTCATTTCTTATTTTGGATATTATATGTGTAGAAATGCATATATGCAATTATTGTGGGGAGAGTTTGTGATGAAGGCTTATACTGAAGTATTTAAGGCTTTGGGTGACCCAACCCGACTTCGCATCATTCATCTCCTAACCCTTGCAGGGAAGGAACTCTGCGTATGTGAATTTGTAGATTCTCTAGAGGAACCCCAATACAACATTTCACGGCATCTCAAAGAGTTAAGGCAAGCTGGACTCCTCACAGAGAGGAAAGAAGGTAGGTGGGTGTATTATTCTCTAAATAAGGACGGTGGCAATTTTAAAGACTCTCTCTTTAAGCTTGTAAGGTCTATATCAGTTGATAAGGAAGATGCGAAGAGGCTTAAGGAACGGCTAGGCATTCGTGTGAAGGGGGAGTGCGTATTAGGGATACAAAAGAGTTATCTATTGAGCAAGAAAGGGGGTGGAGTCCGTGTTAAGAAGACTATGTCCTGAGCCTTGCCCATGCGGGCCACCGCTTGGGTAAGATGTTATAAATGGATGGGAGAGGCTTTGCCTCTCCCATCTATGTTGTGATTGCCTTTTGGGAATTTTTAAGATGAAGATAAAGATTCTTCTTGTTTCGGTTTTCATCTTCACATTATTTATTCATTTTGAGCATACTGCTAATTGGATAGGATTCTATTATTTTAATAGTGCACTTAAAACCTACCTTCACGAACAGACCTTTTGTCTGGGCCTTGCCTATGCTATTGCCGCTACCTTTACATTGTATTCAGTAATGCAGTGGTGGGCTAATTGGAAACTGGCTTCAGCCGGTGTGGCAGGGGGTCTTTCCGTAATGGTTGTGCTTCAGTTACTAGGCTGCTGGCTCGTGGGCTGTTGTGGCTCGCCGCTTCTCCCTGTGTACCTGGGACTTCTAGGCCCGTCTTTTCTGGGTCTTGCAAAGCCCCTGGTATTGGGGGTCACTGTTTTATCTATTGGAGGGAGCTATCTCTGGATGAGGCGTGCTATTGAGCGATGTGGATGCGAGGTTTGCCCCGAAAAGGTGTCCAAGACTTCAGAATTAAGTGTACAAAAGGCTATTCTTCCATTACCCGATGGAAACGCAAAAGACCTCATTAGACAACTTATCAATGAGATTTATGCCGTCTATCAGATAGAGAAATGCCGTTATTGTGGTTGCTTCCAACAGATTGTGGATGAAGCCCTTGTCCCTCTAGCGGAGGTCCTTTTAGCTAAAGACCTCAAAGATAACCTGCTTGAAGTTAAAGGTAATATTCCTATTGCAAAATATGACTGTCTTGGGTGTGACCCGTGTCATGTCGCTATCCTTTCCAATACCTTCGGAGGGATAAATAAGAAAGGAATCAATTAAACACAAAGAAAGGGTAGTCTTACAAAAGGCAGAATCCTGGCCAGTAGAAGAGGGCCAATATATTATAGGCAATAAAGAGGCCTCGGTGGCCATAAGTACACTAGCAGATTCTACACTTTATAAAGAAATCATTCAGCACCTGGGGACTCAGAACATAGCTATTGTTGGTCCTACTGCGACTGAAAATATTGGCATTGAGAAGGTGGTTAAGAATATCATCTCTAACCCGTATATCCGCTTTCTCCTACTCTGCGGAGAAGACCCAAAAGGACATCGTAGTGGAACAAGTCTTCTAGCCTTGTTTGCTAGCGGTATTGACACCCAAAAACGCATCATAGGCTCACCTGCAGTGCGTCCAGTGCTTAAAAATACAGATTTCCTTCATGTGCAACACCTTCGGAAGCAGGTGCAGGTTGTTGACCTGGTAGGATGTGGCGAATTAGCTACAATTGAACAGAAGGTAAAGGACTGTGCAAAAAAGAATCTAGCCCCATTTCAAGGGATACCTGTAATTAATGTGGTTAAGAAGGTTCTGGCAAGACCATCTAAAAGACTAGTACTTGACCCATCGGGTTTCTTCATCATTTATCCAAAACCAGATAAAGGAGAGATTCTTGTAGAACACTACTCAAACGACGGCACGCTCACGCACATTATAGAAGGGGGTAGTCCTTCAGAAATCTGTAACACGATTATTGAGCTCGGCCTTGTATCCCAGTTAGACCATGCTGCCTATCTAGGCCGTGAACTGGAGCGGTGCAGACTTTCCATGGAGTTTAGATTCAAATACGTTCAGGATAAGGCCGCAGAGGCATAAATGTCTGTTAACAATATGACCCAGAACCACCTTTTTTCTTGACTTTCCTGGGGGTAAAATTTAGATTAGGTTTTAATAATGTCATTGCGAGGGACGAAGTCCCGAAGCAATCTCACTACAACAGAGATTGCTTCGCTTCGCTCGCAATGACTTTGTCATTCTAAATCCTTTTTCTAATATGATACTTATTAGCGGTTGCCTAGTAGGCTTAGATTGCAGATACGATGGAACTTCCGAGAAGGATGAGCAGGTGCTGGAGTCTTTGAAGAGTACGCCACTGGTGCCTGTGTGTCCGGAACAACTCGGTGGACTTTCTACCCCCAGGGCCAGGGCAGAGATTGTCGGAGGGGATGGCCACGACGTCCTTGCCAGGAGGGCAAGGGTATTGGATGAGACTGGAAGGGACGTAACAATTTCTTTCATAAAAGGGGCCGCAGAGACCCTGAAACTGACCCAACTCCTGGGGATAAAAGAGGCTTATCTAAAGGGAAAGAGCCCCTCCTGCGGTTCCGGGACTATATGGAGGCGAGGGCAACTGGTACAGGGAGACGGCGTCTGTACTGCCTTGCTAAGTAAAAACGGCATAAGGATTACCTGTGTATAAAGAAAAAGGCAACCTTCCAGAAAGTGGGGCATCCGCCTCAGGCGGACAACGTGCCCCTGCCCTATTCCGGAGGCTGATGGATTGGACCCTCGGGTGGGCCAATACCCCTTATGCTACCCTATCCCTATTCTTGCTAGCCATGGCAGAGGCCTCCTTCTTCCCTATACCCCCGGACGTCCTCCTTATAGCCCTGTGTATATCTATCCCCGGCCGGGCCTTCCGCTACGCCCTGGTATGTAGTGTCGGCTCTGTATTGGGCGGTTGCCTGGGTTACCTGATAGGCTATGGACTCTTTGAGGCAGTGGGCAGACCCATTATCAACTTTTATGGCCTGTGGGATGAGTTTAACTACGTTAGTACCCGCTATAACGAGAATGCCTTCCTGGCCGTTGTCGTAGCCGGCTTTACCCCCATCCCTTACAAACTGTTTACTATCGCGGCCGGGGTATGTAAAATAAATTTCCTTACGTTGGTGCTGGCCTCGGCCCTGAGTCGCAGTGCCAGGTTCTTTGCCGAAGGGGCGCTCATCTATTTCTTCGGGGAGAGGGTAAAGATATTCATTGAGAGGTATTTTAATATATTGTCGGTGGTCTTTGTGGTGTTGTTAGTCCTGGGATACGTAGCACTAAAGTTTCTTGCCTGGTAGACGCCAATGTCCAAAATCGGCAGACGGCAGACTGTTTACTTCATAGCATTTCTCCTGCTCCTGAGTGGAGGCCTATGGTATAGTAACCGGGACTGCCTGGCACAAGAAGGCAAGGCAGCCCCTGACACCACGATTACAGACGTTCAGGAACCCGCGGTATCTGGTTTCTTTTATCCACGAGACCCGGAAAAACTCAAGGAGATGCTCAACCGTCTCCTAGCCAATGCCCCCCAAAAAGAGCTGGCGGGCCGGCCTGTGGCCCTTATCTCCCCCCATGCGGGCTATGATTATTCTGGTGGAGTGGCAGCCTACGGCTATAAGGCCGTCCAGGGCAAGGGATACAAGAGGGTGATTGTCCTTGCCCCAAGCCACTACGGCAAGAGATACCGTGGGGCGGCCATCCTCAAGGCCCGCTACTACAAGACCCCCCTTGGGCAGGTAGAGATAGACCAGGAGGTCTGCAACCAGCTTGCGGAACACCCCCCCTACTTTGGACGCGACGCCCTCTTCGGCTATTATTCAGGGGCATACAAAAACGAGCACTCTATAGAGACCCAACTCCCGTTCTTACAGACCGTACTGGGGGAGTTCAAGCTGGTACCTGTCCTCCTGGGCGTCCTTATGGAAGATGACTTCCAGAAGATAGCCGACGCCCTGAGGCCGTACATGGATGAAAATACCCTTGTAGTCGTAAGCTCTGACTTCACCCACTACGGGGACAGATTCAGCTACACCCCATTCCGGAGCAATATTGAGGAGAATCTAAAGAAACTGGACCGTGGGGCTACAGAGAGGATACTTGCCCTGGATTTTGACGGCCTTATGAGGTACAGGGAAGAAACAGGCATTACCGTCTGCGGATTCTATCCCATTGCCGTGCTCCTGAAGCTCCTGCCCAGAGAGGCCCAGGGTACCGTACTGGTCTACGACACCTCAGGCAAGATGGTCAATGACTTTAGCCACTCGGTAAGCTATACCTCCATCGTATTTACGGCCCCAGGGAAAAAGACTGGAAAGGCCACCCCTGGAACGCGGAATGCAGAGTGCGGAGTGCGGAGTGTGGATTATGGAATTCCGTATTCCGAATTCCGCACTCAGCACTCCCAATTTTATAGTAGTCCTATTCTCCTGATAGGAGAGAATACCCCTCCTTCTGGTGAACTCACCGCCGAGGAGGGGCAAGTCCTCCTCTCCCTGGCCCGCACCACCCTGGATAGCTATACCAGGGACCGTAAACTGCCAGAGGTCAAGGAAGGCACGCTCAGCCCCAGGCTCAGAGAGAAGTGCGGCGTATTTGTAACCCTCCACAAGAATGGAGAGCTACGGGGCTGCATAGGTCACATACTGCCCAAGGCCCCCCTGTGGCAGGCAGTGGTGGAAAATGCCATGTGTTCCGGTTTCAGGGACTTCCGCTTCCCTCCCCTGAAGGAAGAAGAGCTAAGAGAGATAAACCTGGAGGTCTCCGTCCTCAGCCCCCTGAGGAGGATAAATGGGCCAGAGGAATTCCAGGTAGGCCAGGAGGGGATACTTATACGACTAGGGAATGCCTCTGCCGTCTTTCTCCCCCAGGTGGCTACTGAGCAAGGGTGGGACAGGGAAGAGACCCTCCACCACTTATGCCAGAAGGCAGGAC
>MHYW01000138.1:5429-9219 GCA_001828545.1 Planctomycetes bacterium RIFCSPHIGHO2_12_FULL_52_36 | reverse complement strand
CCAGGAAGGCCTCGTCCACAGAGACAGGCTCTACCAGGGGCGTGAAATCTTTCAGGATGCGCATTAGCTGGAGGGAGACCTCCATGTAACGCTCCATCCGTCCCTCCAGGAAGATACCATGAGGGCAGAGCTTTCTGGCCCTGAAGACGGGCATGGCGCTCTTGACCCCAAACTTCCTGGCCCCGTAAGCGGCGGAAGAGACAACCCCCCTCCCCGTTAGCCCACCGCACACAATTACTGCCTTGCCCCGGATTGTTGGATTGTCCAACTCTTCTACAGAGGCAAAAAAGGCATCCATATCTACGTGGATTATCTTACGCATGTTACACCTTACTGACTTGACACCTACTTTACTCTATTCGCAAATTCGCAAGCTAAAGCTTGCGGCTACAAGATTTATCTTACGCACG
Organism: Planctomycetes bacterium RIFCSPHIGHO2_12_FULL_52_36; assembly: GCA_001828545.1. Lineage (GTDB taxonomy): Bacteria > Planctomycetota > Brocadiia > Brocadiales > Bathyanammoxibiaceae > 2-12-FULL-52-36. Next base: position 8,809 of record MHYW01000138.1, on the reverse strand, counting down.
TTACCCCTCATTGGCTAGACGCAGAGAATTTTATTCCGTTAGGGCCATAGGCTGGTCGCAGCAGACCAGTGTGCCTGCCCCACCCTTCGTAACCTTTACCTCGGCGCCGCATATCTCACAGTAGTAGACTTCTCCGTCTTCCGTCATGGTCTTTTGCCTCCTTTATTTGGGTGTGGGTCGCCTTAGCCTTAAAAGGTGCTGGGCCAGGGTAGTGAGGTGCTGTTTTTCCTCTTTAATCAAGGACTTAAACATCCTCTTGCCCCTGGGGTTGGTGCAGAGTCTGGAGGCCTCTGTGAAGAACAGGATGGAGTCCTTCTCAGTCTGGATGCCTATTCTCAGGGCCTCTTCTTCACTAAGCGCCTTCTTCAACGACCTTTCTCTCTTGGTGGGGCTGGTGAAAACTCCAGTATCTACTAGCATACGGATGTAGCGGTTTACCATCTCATCCTCATCGCCCCAGGGCTCTCCCCCTTTCTTGGGCAATTCTGAGCGGATGTCTTCAAAGAGTGCCAGGTGTTTTCTCTCTGCGGCCGCAAGGTCGTGGAACATACGGCGGGTCCTGGGGTTGGAGGCCCTTTCTGCAGCACTAACGTAAAAGTTGAACCCCTCTTTTTCTAGGTTGGCCGCTACCCTCAGGGCCTCATCGTCGTTCATAAACTTGAGTATCATCTTTATCTCCTGGTATGCGTAGCGTAGTTAGAACCACTATAGTAGCCGCAACTCCGCCTGAGGCGGATCCGCCTAAGGCGTGACTTTAGGTTGCGTTGTTTTTCGTCCGCCTTAGGCGGACTAAAGCCTGCGGCTACTAGCTTCTAAATCTCGTCTATGAGGTGGCCCAACTTCTTCTTCTTAGTCTCCAGATAGCGGGCGTTTTCCTTTCCCGGTGTAACGGAGATTGAGACCCTTTCCACAATCTCCAGTCCATAACCCTCCAGGGCCTTGAATTTCTTGGGGTTATTGGTCAGGAGCCGCATCTTGGTTATCCCCAGGTCCTTGAGAATCTGGGCGCCTATACCGTAGTCCCTCTTGTCGGGGAGGAAACCGAGTCGCTCGTTAGCCTCTACCGTGTCCAGTCCTTCCTTCTCCTGGAGGGCGTAGGCATGGAGCTTATTTTCAAGTCCGATGCCTCTACCTTCCTGCCGCATATATAGCACTACCCCCTTGCCCTCCTTTTGAATCATCTTGAGGGCGTTATGGAGCTGTTCCCCACAGTCACAGCGTAGAGAGCCGAAGATGTCTCCTGTCAGACATTCGTCGTGCACCCTGACCAGTACGGCTTCCTGGTGCTGGGGGGTGGGCAGACCGTCCATACTCCCAATGTCTCCATGACAGAGGGCTATGTGGAGGTAATCATCCACGTAAGAGCGATAAAGGTGCAACTTGAAATTACCATATATTGTTGGAAGGTTGGTTGCGACCCTCTTTTCTATGAGCCGCTCCTTTTCGCGGCGGTATCTTATAATATCGGCAATGGTACATATTTTAAGATTGTGTTTTTCGGCGAACTTTTTGAGTTCAGGGAGTTTGGCCATGTGGCCATTTTCTGTCATTATCTCACAGACGGCCGCCGCAGGTCTTAATCCAGCAAGTCTGGCGAGGTCCACCGCTCCTTCTGTGTGGCCCGTCCTGACCAGTACCCCCCCAGCCCTGGCCTTCAAGGGAAAGACATGGCCTGGGCGGGCCAGGTCCTCAGGCCTGGTGTCTTTTCTTATGGTGGTCAGGATGGTGGTGGCCCTGTCCTCTGCAGAGACTCCTGTGGTTATTCCATTCTTCGCATCTATAGATACGGTGAAAGGGGTCTCAAATTTGGCATTGTTGTTATGCACCATGGGGTGGAGGTCAAGGGCCTCGGCAATCTCTGGGGCGATGGCCAGGCAGAGGATACCCCTGGCCTGAGAGAGCATAAAGTTAATGGCCTGGGGAGTGGCCTTCTCCGCCGCCAGGGTCAGGTCCCCCTCGTTTTCCCTGTTGGCGTCGTCCACCACGATGACCATCTTCCCTGCCCTGACGTCTTCCAGGACCTCTGATATACTGCTAAAGTGCATCTTTACTGCTCCTCTCAGGTTTTACTTCCGGGGTACTTCGGTCTATGCCCATTGGGCGGGGGTGAACCCCACCCCTACGAACCGCTTCTCAGGTTACTTCCTGGGCACTTCGGTCTATGTCTGTTTTATAGCCTTGACGTTCACTAAGAATACGGACACCAAGCCACATATAGGCTAACGCGGAAATAAGAGAAAAAAAGCCCGTACCCCACCAGAAAAACGTTAACACAAAATCGGGCATGACGTTTCCAAAAATAACGACGCCATACATAACCTGCTGTGCGTTGTTATTTATCCTGCCCAGTAGGCACGGCCATGGACTTGCATGTACGTTGGTTAAGGACAATGACAAGAAGCCAGCAATGATAAATAACTCTCTGCACAATATAAGGGCGGCTAACCAATACGGCAGATGCGGCCCAGGCCAAAAACGAGACGATAAGACTATACAAAGGCTTATCACAACAAACTTGTCTGCAACAGGGTCAAGGAATTGGCCTAACTTTGTGACCTCATTTCTCTTTTTAGCTACATATCCATCTACGGCATCACCGATTCCCACCAAAAAGAGGAGACTTCCCGCAAGATACCGGAACCATTCGGCATTTGCGGCCTCCAGGGTGCATAGGATGAGAAACGGGGTGAGGAGAATCCGCAGCAGAGTTATTTTGTTGGCTAGTGTCATGTAAGACTCCAGGGCTAGTTAAGGGCCTCTCTTGAAACAGTACATAGAATTAATTAAACATTAACGGAATACCTCCTGTCAAGTACGAATACCCCAGGAGTGTGGAGTATATGGGCATGGGTAATCCGCCTTAGGCGGATAAGGGGGGTTCCGCCCCCTTACATTTATGTAGGGGCACGGTCCGCCTCAGGCGGATGCCCCTACTAAAAAGTATAACCTATGTCTGTATACTCTACAACCGGAACAAGAAAGAAATTGACATTTTGCATGCGTATTGTTATCATTTTTAGTCTTTTATACCTAAGTTATGTCGCAAGGATAACATATATGGATATGATGGACATTGTCAAACCGACACTATCCTCTATGCTGGAGGTAGAGGAACGCCTCACAACTGACCTTTCCTCCAAGCATGAGAAGATGGCAGAGATTATCCTCCACGTAAGCCGATACAAAGGCAAGAGGTTCAGACCTGCCTTACTGCTGCTGTCTGCCCAGAGTTGTGGCAGGCTGGTCCCTCAACACCTGGACCTGGCCGTGGTGGTGGAATTAGTCCACATAGCTACCCTGATTCACGATGACATAATAGATGAGGCCACTGTGAGGAGGCATGTCCCCAGCGTTAACTCCATCTGGGGCAGGGAGATATC
>MHYW01000138.1:0-5421 GCA_001828545.1 Planctomycetes bacterium RIFCSPHIGHO2_12_FULL_52_36 | reverse complement strand
CCAGCGTTAACTCCATCTGGGGCAGGGAGATATCCATACTCCTGGGAGACTACATCTGGTCCAGGGGCTTCACCATCCTGGCCGCCATGGACTCCCAGTTGTCTACCTACATAATGTCCCAGACGGTAAACGTCATGTGCGAGGGAGAGCTAATACAACTCCAGCGCCGCTACGACCTGGGTCTTACTGAAGAGGAGTACATGGACATCATAGAGCGGAAGACGGCCAGCCTCTGTGCCACCAGTTGTCGCCTGGGGGCCATGTTTGCTGGCGCTAACCGCAAGCTCCAGGAGGCCCTCACCCGCTACGGACTCAAGGTGGGGCTTGCCTTCCAGATTGTGGATGATTGCCTGGATATTGTGGGCACGGAGGATGAGATGGGCAAGTCCCTATCCACAGACATGCAGAAGGGGAAGCTTACCCTACCCTTGATAAAGCTGGTAGAGAATCTACCCGAGGCCAGCCGCAAGAGTACCTGCACATGGATATTCCAGAACTTTACCGCCCAGAACCGTGCTGGCGTACTGGAACTCTTTTCAAAGCATGAGGCCGTAGAATACTCCCTGAACAAGGCCCGCCACTACGTGGAGGAGGCCAAGGAAGAAATCTCCATCCTGCCTGAGTCTGAGTACAAGACCTCCCTCCTTCAGCTAGCCGACCATGTGGTGAGCCGGAACAGGTAAAATCTCCTTAAGACAGTCCCCATTTTTTATGCCACAGGGGAAAAGGCCATGAAGTCAATTCAAGAAGTTGGCGGCCAGGTACTGACCATCGCCTCTGAATACCCAAAAGGGTACAAGTGGTATAAACTCTACAAGGATTCTATAGGGCAACTGCTATATGTACGTTCAGGCGAAGAGGTGGTTGGAAGAATTACCTGGAAAGGTATTCGTCCTCATGCACTGGCCGAGTCGGCTAGTGGGCGCTGGATATTTATTAGACGTGTAGAATTACTAGACGATGCTCACACCGAGATTGTTGCGGCAGAATTCAACTCGCACATTGCAACATTCAAGAAACTTAAGAGGAATTCTGTACGAGGCGTACTAGAGTTTCCAAATGGTCGTAATTTCTCATGGGATGTCAGCGACTCCAGACGTTTGGAATACGCCTTCACAGATGCAGATAACAGACCTCTCCTTAACTTCACGCGAAGGTTCCTTGCTCATGCAAACGTTGAGATAGACCCAGATGCCTTCTCAGTGCCCGAGCTCCCGCTCCTTGTGCTTTTAGGTTGTTACTTAGTGGTTATTGTATACGACCTGTGGGTTTAGTATTATTCTTCATGGAGTGTGTGCAAAAACCATCTAGAATAGTTCACTTCCAGGTTTTTATGTCTTAAGGCATCTGAAAAAGTTATGGGTACTCTTAGTTTCCCCCTCCCGTAATGGGAGGGGGGGAGGGGGAAGGTGATTATATCGGTCTGCTTATAACAAATTAACCATCACCCCCTCCCTTCCCTCCCCCATCCAGGGGGAGGGAAAAATATTGCTGAAACTGGAAGAGTCAGACTTTTGCAGAAGTCTCGTCCTATGAGAAAAGTCCTGAGGTCAATGCACAAAATCAATGTCCCAGTTCTGACCTGGAGATACCACAGGTGGTGGTCCTGGGCATACAAGATTCGTTCTGGTAATGAGGTAGTTGGCACTGTTCATCTACACTGGAAGAGTGGATATACCTCACAATCGCTAGCCTCATCAGGAGATGGACGCTGGGTTTTTGAGCGACACTGGCGACCCTTTTTATTTCCACCCTATAAACCGATTCGGATTTTTGCGGCCGAGTCAGGATCCCAGGTGGCTGTGTATAAATTTATCAGAAAAGAATACACACTTGCCTCAACTGCGGAGGGCGTCTTAATGTTTCCAGATGGCCGAGAGTTTTTGTTTGATGCTGACTTTTGGACTAACTACTACTGGAAGCCTACTAACATAGAGGAAAAACCCCTTCTCAGCTTCAGGCCAAAACTTCCAGTATTTTTAACTTATTCGGGTAGAATTGAGATAGACCCAAATGCCTTTTCATTACCCGAATTTCCACTTCTTGTGCTTTTTGGTTGCTACCTTTCTATTGGTGTACGCAGTGGAAAGTAGTACCATATCCAGGGTCCAGCGACCGTGTCGCTGGAATAAAGTCCATTGACATGGTCAATGGACTCCATAAGTTAATATTGCTCTACCTTAGGCGTACCAAACACCACCCAGAGTAGGCCGCAGATGGTCTTGCCGTCCACTATCTCCCCCTTCCTTATCATGTCCACCGCCTGGCTGAGGCGGAGTGTTACTACTTGTTCAATACTATCTTCATGCGTTGGGGCACCAATCTCCGGTACTCTCCTGACAAGCTGGCTGGCCTTATACAGGTGCATGAGCTCGTTCATTACCCCTGGAGAGGGGTAAAACTGGCCCAGCTTCTCTAGTTTACGGGGCAGGTAGCCTGTCTCCTCCACCATCTCCCTCATGGCACATTGCTCAGGCGTCTCTCCCTTCTCTAAGGTACCGGCTGGTATCTCATAAATAAGACCCTTTATGGCATAGCGATATTGTTTTATCAGCAATACCTCTCCTTCTTTGACAATGGGGACCACGGCTACAGAGCCGGGATGACTCACTACTTCTCTATAGGTTTTCTTACCGCCAGGCAGTTCAACTTCATCGCGATAAAGCTTGATCCGCCTCCCACCGTAGATTAGTTCACTCTGGAGGGTCTTTTCCAAGTTTTTTCCTCCCCTACTATTTATTGAGACCTCTGCAAAAGTATTTTTCTGTGGACTTCACCACCTAGTTCCCTCCCCCTTGATGGGGGAGGGTAGGGTGGGGGTGATTATCAATATGATGCATATATACTTATCCCATATTGACTTAGCTGAGTCAGACAGTCACCCTCCCCCTTCCCCCTCCCCTCAAGGGAGGGGGAAATTTAGGGGTATTCTCAAACTTTTGCAGAGGTCTCTTTATTACCTTAAGCGATATTGAACCCGCAACAACTCTCAATAAAGGACACCTCCCTGCCTCTATTCGTGGCGTAGGAGACTATCCCTTCGGCCGGAAAGGCAATCCCGTCCAGGCCAGCCTCTACGGCCAATCTGTCTACCTCCTGCTTGTACTGCCCCATTGGCCTGGCACAGCCCAGGATGACGGGTGTATGCGGGAGCCTTCTTTTGGCTTCGGCAAAGAAATTCTGGACGTCCCTTAAACTGGGTGGCTTCACCCCTTCCATAGGCGTTCCGAGGAGGGGGGTAAGGATGACCAGTACGAGTGCCTTTAATTTATAGTGAGAGACCATTTCCAGGGCCTCCCCTTCTCCCTCCAGCCTCCCATATTGGAGGCCCAGGACGATGTGGGGCATTATTGGGACGTTAAACCGTGAGAGATTGTGCAGGGAGGCCTCGTAGTCCAGGGTGGTGGCCTCCAGGTGGTAAATCTCTCTGATAGTCTGGTCACTGCCGATAACGTCCAGGAGTACGGCATCCACCTGGGCCTCCTGGAGCCCCCTGGCCTGAGACTCATCCACCAGGCCGGAGTGTACGAAGACCTTCAGGCCCAGCTCTCTCTTCAGATAGCCCATAGCGTCAAAGAACCCCTCCAGTGGCACTCGTCCATGCCTGTTACAGCCCCCGGAGATGAGCACCCCCCCCAGACCTTCTATTAGATTTTCCTTGCACCTCCTGATTAACTCCTCGGGGGTTAAGGTGGGCCTCATAAACCTCAGGAGTTCACCCTTACAGTGGTCGCATCCCAGGGCACACTCAGTCCCCGTGACGCTGAATGGCAAGAAATGAGAAGGGGTCTTCTGTGCCAATTCCTCCGTCTCGTAACGTTTAATCCCTGGGGCGTAGAATGTTATCTTTTTTGTGGCGACGGCGTCCATTAGCTCATCAGCATAACATATACGAGAAAAAAGAAAAATATATTTACCACACAGATGGGTAATACTTTACAAGGGGGAGGTCCCTATTTAGGGGCTAGGGAAAGAATAGGGAATACAGTAGTCAGAATTCAGAATACTAATCCGCCTGAGGCGGAAAGACTTTGGACTTTCCTTTTAGACTATAGTCCCTGGTCTATAGTCTATAGTCCAGCCAGAGGCATCCGCCTCAGGCTTATAGGGGGGGTCGGTGGTGGTAAGGGGGCTTTGCCCCCTTACATTCAATTGTAGGGGCGTTCAATTGAACGCCCCTACTAAAAAGTGTTGCCCATGTCTATATACTCTACAAGTAGTTACCCGGACACCACAATCTATTTTTCTGCGAATAGCCCCTTTTCCTTATACTCTTTATACTCCTTTTCCAGCCATTTCTGGACGTTGGTTGCCTCCTGTACGAGGTCTTTGAGGTCTTCCGCCAGGTTATTCGGCTCTATTATCACAAACCAGCCCTTCCCGTAGGGGTCTGTGTTTACGTAGCGAGGGTTATCAATAACCTCCTGATTGACCTCTACTATCTTCCCGCTGACCGGGGCCTTGAGTGGACCTATGTATTTTCCGGCCTCCAGGGAGCCAAAGGAACGGCCTTTGGCTACCGTCTTTCCAGCAGGGAGGAGCTTCACATAGGCGGCAGTACCAGCCGCCTTCTGCCCGAAGACGTCCAACCCCACCCGTACCAGATGCCCGGTGGAGCCACTGCCCCCTTCTAACTTGGCCCAGAGATGGTCCTTACTGTCATAGTAGAATTCATCGGGCAAAAAGATATCTTCATAACGTGCCATGAAGTAGTCCTCTAGTAGCCGCAGGTCATGCCTGAGGCAGATTCGCCTTTGGCGAACTTTAGCCTGCGAGAGATGTTTAAAAAATGCGCAACCTGAAGGTTGCGGCTACAGACACCTTAGTAATAGTTCAGTAATGTCCATAACCTCCATGGGTCCATGGAGGTGTTTCCTTGCCCCTTGAAACATCCTTTTGCACTGGGGACAGGCAGTTACCAGGGTCTGGGCGCCTGTCTCACGGAAGGAGTCGTAGGTCTTGTAGGATATGTCCGTGGCCATCTTTGGGTCTGCGGATTCTAATACCCCTCCCCCTCCACAGCAGATAGCCCTGTCCTTACGGTTGCGGCTCTCCCTGAACTCCAGACCAGGAATGGAGTGGAGTACCTCCCTGGGGGCCTCATAAACCCCCTGGTTCCTGCCCAGGTCACAGGGGTCATGGTACGTAACCTTGAGGGTATCTTGTTGAGGTGGATTGAGGCGGAGTCTCCCCTCCCGTATCAGTTCCAGCAGGAATTCTGTTGAGTGCTTCATGGAGACTCCTGGGAGGTGGGGTGAGTACTCCTGTCTCCAGGTCATGTAACAGGAGGGGCAGTTGAAGATAATAGTGTCTGCCCCAAGGGTGCGTACTTTCTCAGTATTGTACTTTATCAGTCCCAGCATCTGTTCTTTCATCCCGGCCGCCATCAGAGGGAACCCACAGCAACACTCGTCTGGGCCT
>MHYW01000137.1:5022-22317 GCA_001828545.1 Planctomycetes bacterium RIFCSPHIGHO2_12_FULL_52_36 | reverse complement strand
AAGGCCGCATTGGGTTTTGCGAAGGCCCAGGGGGTAGAACCCAACGGACTAAAGATAAAAGAGACCCCGAAGGGGGACTACGTCTTTGCCATCAGGACCCACGCAGGGGAGGAGACCATGAGGCTCCTTCCTATCCTCTTGACTACGATGGTCCGTTCCCTGGGTTTCCCAAAAAAGATGAAGTGGAAGGGGTCTGGCCTCCTCTTTGCCCGCCCCATACGCTGGATAGTGTCCCTGCTAGACCAGGGAGTAATCCCTCTGGAGCTTAACGGCATAACCAGTGGGAGGACCACCTTTGGCCATCCCTTCCTCTCAGGGAAGGGTCTTTCAATAAAAAGGGCAGATTTGGATACGTACAAGACAACCCTCAGGAAGGAAAAGGTCCTGGTGGACATAGAGGAACGGAAGGCCCTCCTCAGGGAAGGCATTACCAATATACTTGCACAGCACGGCTCCCAACTAAAGGAGGAGGAACTTTTGGAGGAGGTAACCTTCCTGGTGGAGTACCCGTGTGCCGTAGAGTGCACCTTTCCGGAGGAGTTCTTGAGGGTCCCCCAGGAGGTAGTAGAGACAGTAATGAAGGAACACCAGAGGTATTTCCCTGTAGAGGATGCCCAGGGGAGGCTACTGCCCAGGTTCGTGGTGGTAACCAACAGAGGGCCTCGGGAGTCAGCCTCTTGCATAGAGGGGAATGAGCGGGTGCTAAAGGCGAGGCTGGCAGACGCCAAGTTCTTCTGGGAGGAAGACCGTAAGGTCTCTCTCTGGAAGAGATTGGAGGGGCTCAAGGAGGTGGTCTTCCACGAGAAGCTGGGGAGCTATTGGGAGAGGGTAGAGAGGGTAGACCGTCTATCAGGTTACCTGGCCCTGAGGCTGGGACTGGGGCCTGCCGAAAGAGAGACCCTCCATAGGTCCGCCAGGCTGTGTAAGGCCGACCTACTGACCCAGATGGTGGGGGAGTTCCCAAAACTTCAAGGGGTGATGGGCTACCACTACGCCAGGGAAGAGGGGGAAAGAGAGGAGGTGGCCAGGGCCATCCTGGAACACTACCTTCCCCGCTTTGCAGGCGATAGGCTGCCGGAGACCCAGTTGGGTGCGATACTGAGCCTTGCCGACAAGTTTGACGCCCTTTGTGGTTGTTTCTCCATCGGCCTCGTGCCCACAGGCTCGCAAGACCCTTATGCCCTGAGGCGTCAGGCCCAGGGCATTATCCGCATCCTGGAAGATAAAAACCTTAACCTCTCTCTGAAAGACTCCCTGGCGGCCGCCCTGGAGAATTTCCCAGGCAGGGGTACCACACTCCAGGAACTCCTGGAATTCTTCAGGGATAGACTCTACCAGACCTTCCTGGAGAGGGGATACCGTTACGACATCATTAATGCCGTGCTGGCGGCAGGCTTTGGCAATATAGCCGACTTCTCCAGGAGGCTAGAGGTCATTTCCCGCCTCTCTCAGACCCACGAGTGGCAAGGACTGGTTACAGTGGTAGAGAGGACCTTTAACATAGGCAAGAAGGCCGCAACCACCGGGGAGGTGGAAGAGGCACTCCTGCAGGAAAAAGAGGAGCGAGAACTCTGGGGGCTTTATCAAAGATACAGGGACAAGATATTATCCCTTATAGATAAGGAGCAATACGAAGAGGCCTCTATGGAATATTACACCTCATTTGCCCAGGCCGTACATACCTTTTTTGATAAGGTCTTCGTGAACGTAGAAGACCAGAGGCTGAGGAACAACCGCCTCCTCCTCCTGAAGAACATAAATGAACTCTACTCCACAAGGATAGCCGATCTGGCACAGATAGTACCCCCTGGAGACGGAGAGAAATAAGGTAGGGCACGGCACGCCGTGCCCCTACACCGGAAACAACATGGAAGAACTGATACAGTCCTTTTTAGACTACCTTTCCCTGGAATGCGGCCTCTCAAAAAATACCATCCTGGCCTACAGGAACGACCTGACAAAATTTTCTGCCTTCATGGAGACCTGGGGTCTCCGCCGCCCCAAGGACGTCCAACCCGAACACCTGAACACCTTCATGTCCTCCGAAAAGGAGGGCGGTCTGAGCGTAAACAGCATCTGCCGGAACCTGGTGGCTATTAAACAATTCTATAAGTACCTGGTACTGGAAGGGAAACACCAGAAGGACTCACTTGCAGTGGTGGATTCGCCAAAGCTGTGGAAGCGTCTGCCTGGGGTGCTCCACTGGAAAGAGGTGGAAAAGCTCCTTAGCGTATCTCCTTCCCCCGCCCCTCTGGGGTTGAGGAATAAGGCCCTGCTGGAGGTACTCTATGCTACAGGGGCCAGGGCCTCAGAGGTGACCACCCTGAGGTTAAAAGACGTGGACCTGGAGGCCGGATACCTCCGCTGTAAGGGCAAAGGAAATAAGGAGAGGATAGTTCCCATTGGGTCCCAGGCCCAGGAGTCCCTGAAGAGGTATCTATCAGAAGCAAGACCTCATCTGGGTGGCCCTGCGACCAACCCCAACAAGAGTTCAAGGGTTCAATCCGCCTCAGGCGGAAAGGGTTCAAGGGGTCAAAAGTCCAAAGGTTCAAAGGTTCAAGTGACGAGGGCCGCTCCTGACAAAGTAGATTGGGACGGTACAGTGTTCTTGAGCAGGCTGGGTTACCCGCTCAGGCGTGAGGACGTCTGGCGTATAGTCAAGACCTACGCAAGGAGGGCTGGTATAAAGGCCATCTCCCCCCATGCCCTGAGGCATTCCTTTGCCACCCACCTCCTGGAAAGGGGGGCTGACCTCAGGAGCGTCCAGGAGATGCTAGGCCACGCCTCCATCGCCACCACCCAGATCTATACCCATATAGACCGCCAGCACCTGAAGACCATACATAAACAATTTCACCCGAGGGGTTAGACCTTGAAAGGACACTATTTGGGACCTCTGAAGAAGGCTTTCCGCCTGAGGCGGAGAAGGACAAGCGTTTTGGGCGGGCAGTGCCCTACACAGTCACTATCCTGTTTCTCCCCTGGGATTTGGCCTGGAACATGGCCTGGTCAGCCCTATGGAGTAATTTCTCGCTATCGTCATCATGGTCCTTGAGGGTGGCCACTCCAGCGCTGAAGGTGACGTGAACTGATCCAGGGTCCTCCCCTCCCGCAGGGTCCTTAGGGAGGAAAGGCTTTGAGCTAAAACCCTGGAGTATCCTTTCGGACACGGTCAGGGCCTGGAGGGTACTGCTCTCCGGGACAATTAAAAGGAATTCCTCCCCTCCATATCGGCAGGCGGTGTCAATCTTATCTCTTATATTGTTTAAGACAGCCACGGCCAGGCCCTTTAAGACCTTGTCTCCCTCCAGGTGCCCGTAGCGGTCGTTGTATTTCTTGAAGCTGTCTATATCAATGAAGACTACGGAGAGGAGGTGGTGGAAACGTTTTGCCCTGGCTATTTCCTCCTCTAGTTTGACGCTCATGTAGCGTCGGTTGAACAACCCTGTGAGGGCGTCTGTAATGCTCAGTTGTTCAAGCTTTTGCTCTTTTTGCCTTAGCTCTTTCCGCATCTCCTCAAAGGCATTGGCAATCTCCCCAAATTCATCGCCTGTCTTTAACCCTATCGGTTTGCTCAGGTCCCCTCCTGCCATAGTCCTGGTAGCCGAGACCAGCGTCCCCACGGAGTTGATGACGGTGCGTCCCATGGTCAATACCAAAAGAATGGACAGGAGGATAGTCGTGGAAGGGACGGCTAGAGAGACACATTTGCCGATGTCCTCCGTCCTGTTTACCCTGGCCGTGACCCTTTCTGTATAAATCCTGTGGCTGTTTACGAGTACCTCTACGTTCCTTGAAATCTCCCTAACGTATTGGTCTACCTTAGCTATTACCTCTGCATTCTTTTGGGGATTTTCTCCCTTCGCTAATAATCCCTCTAATAGGGGTCTAGCCTTGTAAAAATGGGAGGAGATGACCTCTACCAGCTTCAATTCATCTCCAGGGATAGGCTGGTTCAGGAGGGAAGAGAGCCTTTCTTCTAGTAGCAGGGTACTGAAGTGAAAGAAGTCCTTACTCCCTTCCCCAGTAAGGACGGATTCTGCGGAGGTCGCCCATTGACGGGTCTTTGCCCTGAGGTCTTCTATCATGGCGGAATATTTGTTAACCTTTTCCAGTTCGGCCGCGTTCCGTCTCATCCATAGAATGGAGAACCCCCCCGCTATCCCCAGGCCCGCCACCAGAAAGACCACCACCCCCAGGGTAATTCCCATTTTATACACTAACTTCAAGTATAGCTCCTCCCTTGGTCCCCATCTTGCACCCCCCTTTATTGCCCTAATATAAACTATCTCTCTTTCCAGTCAAGGAAAAATACCTCATTCTGCATTCCGCACTCTGCAATCTGTAGCGATATCCGCCTCAGGCGGAACCTGTCCCTACGGTCTCTGTCTCTTCCCAAGTAGTTCCATACAGACCAGGGCCATAATCTCTACAAAGTCTGCAAGTTGTTGGATGTCAATGGATTCGTTAGCCACGTGGGCCTCTTTTTCACTTCCGGGTCCAAACCCTACGGCGGTAATCCCTTTCTGGAGGAGTTGCTTGGTGACGGTAGCCCCGGAGAGGCCTGTTAGCTCCGGAGAGAGGCCCATAACGGCCTCCGTATGTCTCTTGAGGAGGCCTATCAGGGGATTATTTGCATCTACAGAGGAGGGTTCCAGGTAGGAGTCTATTTTTAACTCAAAATGGGCCTGAGAGTTTTTCTCTTCTACCCTCTTGATAATGCCACTAACCCTTTCCAGTATCTCCTCTTTGGACTCTCCAGGGAGGTGGCGTATATCAATACCGACCTGACACTTCCCTGGGACTATATTCCTGGCCGCCCCACCCTGGATGGTACCTAGATTTAAGGTGGGTGGCGTAAAGAGGGGATGATGGGTGCGTGTAAAGGAGAGGGTCTTTAGTTCCTGGAGGAAGTCCATCATGTTCCAGATGGCGTTGATGCCCTCTTCGGGCCTGGAGCCATGGGCCTGTCTGCCGTAGGAGGTGACTTCCAGGAAGAGGGCGCCCTTTTCAGCTACGTCTATCTTCTTCATCCCGTAGGAGACGTCGGGGATGACGGCATAATCTGCCGTGAGGCCACACTCCTCAAGCAGATATTCAAGACCTAGCCTGCTACCCCTCTCCTCGTCAGCCGCCCCTATCAGTATGAACTCCCCCTGGAGCTGGGGTTCATGCTCTTTAAGAAAACGTGCCAGTACCATACAGGCGGCCATCTGTCCCTTATTGTCTGTAGCCCCGCGGCCATATACCCTACCGTCTTTCACGAGGGGTTCAAAGGGGTCTGTCTCCCAGCCGTCTCCTGCCGGGACCACGTCCAGGTGACATGCCACAAGGAGGGAGGGACCTGCCGCTTGAACCTTTTCCGCCTTAGGCGGATTAAACCTTTGAACTTTAGTTTGAGGGTGGCCTACCCTTGCCACTATATTTGTCCTCTCTGGTTCTTTCTCGTGGAAGGTATAGGGTATGTCCAGTGCCTTTAAGTAGGTTTGTACTACCCTTGCTGCCAGGGATTCTTTGCCCGGTGGGTTTTCGGTCCGTGCCCGTATGAGCTGACAGGTGAGCTCTACCAACTCGTCCCGGTGAGCCTTTACGAACCTTTTAGCCTCTCTCTGTAGTGTCTCCGCCACCTTCTGCATCTTCTGGTCTTTCACCTTCAACGGATACGATTACAGGGGGGCGGAAGCCTCTGGCCCTCAAGCGTTTATCGTAGAGGCTTGCCCCCAGGAGGCTGATTGAGAAAGAGAGCAGTCCGAAGATACCCATCCTCAGATTGGTTGACTCGGGGAGGATAAAGGTCACTTTTTCCCCTGCAATACAGCCGAAGAAAAAGGCAAGGAGGGGGAATAGGAGGAGGAGGGCGATGCCTTTATAGGCAGATGGTGTGTCTATCTTGAGGATTACCTTGTTGCCGGCCGATAACCCTGGTACCGTCGGTACCTCCAAGAGTCTTTTGACATCCCCGGCAGAGATGCAGACCCCACACCTGGCGCAGGCCTCTGCCGCAGTCTTGTTTATCTCTATAGCGGCCTTGCCGTTATGAACAGCCGTTACTATTCCTTCTTCCAGTATCACGGCAGTAATATCCTAGATTGTACCTTAATGATATATGTTGGTTGAGTGGAAAGGTGGAAAAAGAAGTGGCAGGGCCACTTCTGTATGTGGGGCACCCCACCGGGTCACCCCTGCGTTGTCTACTGATAAGGTGCGAGGCTCACAAGGGCCACACCAACAAATGGGTTAACCCCCCGCCTGAGGCGTCCTCCCGAGGCGGACTTTCAGGATTTTCAACCCGCGGTCTGAGGGGTACCGCTCACCCGCTCCCTCATAAGCTTACCTACCTTGAAGACTACTACGTTCTTGGCTGGCACGAAGGCCTCTGCCCCAGTCCTTGGGTTTCTTGCCTTCCTTGCAGCCCTTTGTCTGATTTCAAAGACCCCGAAGTCCCTTAGTTCTATCCGGTGTCCCTGAGCAAGCTCGCTAATGAGTTCATCCAGAAATAGTTGTACTGTCTCTTTTACTATGGTGTGGGTATTTTCAGTCTTCCTGGCTATTTTTTCGCATACGTCTCTTTTGGTGATGGTCTGCATGATTTCCCCTCTTTTGGCCCAGGCTAGTAAGAAAGAATACCTTTGAAGATTCTCATAAGATTAGATTTGCCAATTACTAACGACGGCATATTATCAACTTGGGTTAGAGATGTCAAGATGTCAATCTGTTTTTTTTTGTGGGGTATACAGACAGCAGACAGCAGTCAGGGGTCAGCAGTCGGGGGTCAGCTTGCTGATTGCTGATAGCTGACTTCTGTATTCTTTCCCTAGCTCCTGCCCCCTGCCGCCAATCCACCCTTGACAGGGCTTCCAATATTTAATAATCTCTAGTGCTTTTGGGTATTGTAAAAGAGGGTGGCAGGGCCACCCCCAACAAAAAGGAGGGTGCCTTGAAGGTAAATATAAGAAGGAGTTCCTTAAAGAAGAGAAAGCAGACTAGTTTCTTGAAGAGGATGAGGACAAAAGGAGGTAGGAACATCATAAAGAGGAGGCGGGCCAGGGGGCGGGAGATATAGAAAGTAAGGGCGACCCGGCGGGTCGCCCCTACATATTTCTTGTCATCAAAAAAGAAAAGAAGTTATTCTTCTACTATAATAATAGCCTCAACCGGGCACTCTTCAACGGCCTTTCTACAACTGGCCTCCGCATCTCGTGGCACAGTGTTAGCTATGACTATACTCTTATCACCTTCCATCTTGTATACCTCGGGACAGGTAGTCACACAGAGTTCACATCCAGTGCAAATATCTGGATCAATCTTAACGCGCATCAGTCTCCTCCTTTTCTACCGTCTACTGTATTTCTATGGACAGAACGTAATACCGAATTATAAAATCAACCTCCATAAGCTGTCAATTACAAATTGCCCTGATAAGATAAAAAAATCTCCCAGACCCCCTTTAGTAAAGTGGGGGTGCCTTGAGTGGGAGGTTTAGTAATAGAGAGCCATGTCGGTCTAACTTGATAAAGACAGTAAGCAGAAACCCCTTCCTACTGCTTACTCTCTAGGCAGTGCCAGCGGATATACCGTCCAGCCTGACCCCTTCAACCCTTATCTCGGGTGCTATTACGGCCTCTTCTGCTGACCAGACCTGGATGGCCTTCTTCTCTCTTCCCACTGCCACTATATTTTGTAGTACACGGTTAATGTTATCATTAATCCGTACGGCATTGGGTTGGAGGGGGGTGGAAATCTGACCGTCCTTAATAAGAAAACTGTCCCCTATGACAGTGCTGGTGAAATCCCCTGCCGCCAGGCCGTTTATTGGATACGTGTACCAGATACGCCCGATGTAAACCCCCTCCCTTATCCCTCGGAAGAGTTCTTCCGTAGTCACCCCCTGCCTCCCTTCAAGCACCAGGTTGGTGGGGAATACCCCGGGCTGCATCTCATAGGTCCTTCCCAGCCCGTGGAACCTGAAGCCGTTCCTTGGGACAAAGGTGGCAACGTTGCTGCTGAACTTTCTACCCAGGTAGTGGTTGGCAAGGAAACCTACCAGGTTGCCTTCCTGGACCAGGTCTGTCCTCCCCGTGGGAAGGCCCTCACAGGTAACCTTCTTACTACCAATCTGTCCTGGCAGGGAGCCGTCGTCGTAGATATTTAGATTGGGTGACGTCACCCTCTGCCCTAATTTACCCAGGAATGGGGTATTGGAGGCGTTAACAGTGGCAAGGCTCAGGGATGGGGCAATGACGTTGGCCATCATATCCGTGATGGGCTGACTGCCGAACACTACCTCGTAATGCCCTGGGGGGAGTCGCTTCCCCCCTATGGTCCTTATGGCACTCAGGGCGGCCTCTCTGCCGGCGAGGGCAGGGTCGAAACCTGCCAGCTTCGTACTGGTAGCCCAACCAGTCCCTTTCACACCCTCTTTTTCTACCATAGTGGTTATGGCAGCCGTAAGGATGCTGGATACGTCAAAGGTATCTATCCCTGTGGTGCTCTTTATCGCAACCAGTTCCTTCAAGATGCATACGTCTCCCCCTACGATAATGGATTCCTTAATCCCTGCCTCTCGGAAGGCCCTCAGGGCCCCTTCCAGGGCCTTCCAGCCCAAGTCCACGGCTTCTTTGTCTGAGATATCCAGTACGGCAGGGTCGTGGTAGTCTACCAGGGTGGGGTTACCTGCAGGCAAAGGTAATGAGCGGAAGTCCGGGTCGTAGAACCTGCCCCTCTTGGCCTTGCGGAAGGCCTCCGTAACCCCCCTGGGCCTCAGCTCGTTGGCCTGAGAGCCAAAGCCAAGGCTTGTCTTTCCCTTGTCACTAAAAGCCGATGATACTGCTATCCCTGAGAACTGGGACGACTTGGGTTCTTGTAGACCCCCGGAAGGGATGTCTGAGGTATAATTGAGCCTCATGGTGATAAGCTCATTCCAGGAGGCGAAGACCTCTATCTCCGTTTTCTCCTGCTTTACACTATCCAGGCCTTTCTGGACGCACTCTCTGAGGTCTTCCAGTCTCATCTGGCATATTCCCCTGTTAGTCTGGCCTTGCCTCTCAGGGTAGGACCGCCGTTTCCTACCCGCATGACCTGCATGGGCTGTCCTTTACCGCAGTTTGGTATGGGGAGGACTATGAAGTCGTTCCCCACCGCATCTATGCTCATAAGAAAGTCCCTGGAGTCTGCGGTTATACCCCCGCCCCGGTAAAGCCTTGTCAGCCTACCATTTTCTATCTTGTATACCTTTTGGGCGGACATGCGGAAGTTCTCCCTGGACTCGCTGATGGAGGGGATACGGTGGTTTACGATGTAGTAGCCCTCTTCCACCTCGGATAATATGTCCTGGGGGTTACGGTCTCCAGGGGCAATCACCGTGTTAGTCATCCTTACCAGAGGGACGTAGTGGCAGGCAGTGGCCCGCATTGAACCGTTAGGTTCCTGGGCGAGGATGGCCGCAGTCTCCCTGCTATTCATAAAACCCCTGAGGACCCCCTTCTCAATGAGCGTTACCCGCCTGCCCGGGACGCCTTCCGCATCGTACTTGTAATTTCCATAACCCTCCAGGATGGGGTCGGAGAAGGCAGTTATCAGGGGGGAGGCCACCTGTTTGCCAAATTCGTTGTCGTCCAGTCTCCTGAGCAGCCATGACCTCCCCGCATAGGCCGTTTCCATCTTCAGGGCCCTATCGGCCTCCGTGGGGTGACCAATTATCTCATGCACCAGGAGGGTATTGAAGTGGGGTTCAGTTACTACCGTAACGGGCTTCTCTGTGGAAGGGAGGAACTCCGCCCCGGCGAGTTCCGCAGTGTCCCTGGCCCTTTCCAGGGCAAAGTCCAGAAAACTCTTATTATATACGTTTTTACCCCTTACCGCCTCCCAGCCCCCGTGACCGCCGATGTGGTCTATAAAGCTCTCAGGTATGGCACTGCCCTTCTGGGCCACTACCAATAGGGTGGCGTTGGTAAGGGCATAGGCCTGGTCTAGTTCCGTCCCCTCCGTGCTGAAGAACAACTCCCTCGTCAACCCGGTGGCCATCATCAGGAAGGCAAATCTCATCTCTGGAGAGACGGACTTTGCCTGCCTGGTTATGTTCATGGCCTCGCTTAGCACCTCCTTAATGGGTATCCGTCGTGGGTCTTCTTCAAAGCGGGCAGTTACCGTATCCTTACGTACCTCTACGGGTGCGAGCCTCACGGGGGACAGGGCTGGGGCCAATTCCCTCAGGGCCTGCTTCCTCTGGGAACTGACCATCGCCCGTTGGTAGGCCCTGTCTATCCCCTGTCTGAGGGTCTTCCACAAGGCCCTCCCCCCCAGTTCTGCCTTGCTCAGTGGCTGGGCATAGTATCCCCAGGCCTCTGTTTGGGGTGACCCGGCTATTACCCTTATGCCAAAGGAGGAGTGGACGTCTTCCCTGGCGATCTTCGGGTTGCCGTTTTCGGAGCTGGCAGTACGGGTCTCCACCAGTCCGACCCTGAGGTCTGCATACCTGCAGTCCTTCAGAGACCTGGCATAGTCTACGGCCTCTCTGATACCGCTCTTTGCCCCTTCCAGGGCCTCTATCCCGAAGATATTTTTCATAAGTCAGCAATCAGCAATCAGTAGTCAGCAGTCAGCACACAAACTTTTTCAGAGGTCTCTTATAATAGAAATCCCTTTTCACTTCCATAAAAATCTCACCTTGCCCCTACACAAACGGTGGTATGGTAAGAGAAAAAAGAGTGAAAAAAGTATTGATACAGGCGTCATTTTTTGATAATTTGTTACTTTAGAGATATTTATGGTCAGGTAACGTCTCCGAGACATAGAGATTGGAGGGTGGTTTTTATGGAAAAAGAAAGACCTGGTAATGATCAAATAAACGATGCAGACCGTACCAGGAGGAGGCTCTTAAAACTAGCCCTCTGGATTCCGCCAGCAATCCTCACCCTAAGTTCCCGAGCGGCGTGGGCACAGGCAAAGACATCCAAGGCTGCAGCGGGCTAATCCCTTGTGGGTCGTATTGTGGCCCGGCGAGGCGTATGGAGGTAAACCGCTAGTCCCGGTTCAGAGGTAGAATTTTAGATTTGACGCTAAATGAAGTCCCCCTTATTGGTTCTAATTTATACGGTAGAATGTCCACTCAGGTGTGACTTTTGCTGGTGTCCGGGGAATGGGTATAAACCGGTAAAAATCAGGAAGGAAGACGCAATCCGGTATATAAAGGAGGCGGCCAGTCTAGGGGTTGTAAAGAGGGTTTCCTTCACCGGCGGTGAGCCATTCCTCTATCATGAAGAGTTAGTTGAGGTCCTGGAGGCATGCAAGGGCCTCATGTCTGCGAGGATTGTGACCTCCTGCTACTGGGCGGAGACGAGGGAGAAGGCACTGGAAAAGCTAAGACCCCTGGTTGAAAGGGGTCTTGACGAGCTTTCCTGCTCTACCGACCCAACCCACCAGGCCTTTGTACCTGCCGCCTTCGTTAAAAACGCCGTAGAGGTAGGTCTTGAACTTGGGCTTGTGTGTGAGGTTGTCTCCGTATCCTGGGATACTACCTCAGAGATTGAGGACTTTATGGATGGTTTCCGTCATCCTCGTCTCCGTTTTTCCCAGCATCTGGCTGTCCCCATGGGGAGGGGAAGACAGCGTAAGGTTACATGGCGGGACTATAACATCCCACCTCCCTCACAGATGGGGGGTTGTAACCTGGGCGGACGTGACATCAACATCTACCCCGATGGAGAGGTCTACCCATGCTGTGCGGGTGAGCTAAACTTCATGGGGAAGCTCTCTTTTGGGAACACTAAGAAGGACTCGCTTAAGACCATTCTGGAGCGGATACAGGCAGACGCATATGTACAGCTTGTGTTTAACCGTGGGTTTGATGCCATATATGGGCTCGCCCGATGGAAGTTCCCCCACCTGCTTCCCCTTTTACCAAAGGACGACAACCTCGCCTCCGTCTGTCAACTCTGTGTCCGTATTCACAGGGATGGTGACTTAATGAAAGCGCTCACGCCTTTATTGGATTATGGTAAAAAGCTTGTTGAGGCGGAACATAGACTTGAGGGGCACAAAAAGGGGGATAATAACAATTAGTGATGGATGCCACCTGGAAGCCCAGGCATAGAGGTACCTTAGCTACCGAGGAGGTAGAGGATGATTTACTCCTCTACGATTCCGGTAAAGACCATGTGCATCTCCTTAACGTCTCGGCCTCGGTAATCTTTGAGCTATGTGATGGGACACGGACGGCCGAGGAGATTGCACAGGAGATAGTGAAACTCGTCACCCCTGGAGACCACGACATAGGGAAGGACGTAGGGCGCACACTGGGGGAGCTCCGTGAAAAAGGCCTTATTGAGTGAGGTCGTTGAGGTGGAGACCGATGTCCCGGAGGTTGGGGGACTCCTGGAGACCTTCTTTCAGGCCTTTCCCCCCGGACAGGGGAAGCCTTCCCTGGCCTACACAATTAGGGCTTTTGATGGAAAGTTCTGGGTGCTGGAGGGCAATGGGGAGGCGAAAGCCCCTCTGTTCTGTGGGGGCTCTCCACTAGAGATTGTCTATCTTTTTGAGACCTTTCTATATTATCACTTCCTCCCCTCGGTGAATGAAAGGCTTATCCTCCATGCCGGCGTGGTAGCAAAAGGGGGAAAGGCCCTCTTATTGCTTGGGCCTTCGGGCAGTGGAAAGAGCCTGCTTACCACTGCCTTACTGGAGAGGTCGGAGGATTTCTCCTATTTTTCGGATGATGTGTCACCCCTTTCCATGAGCCCTGAAGAGGGTAAATACCATGTTTCCCCTTTCCCACGGGCTATCCGCCTGAGGGAGTGGATACCCTTGCCCTTCTCTTTACCATCCAATCAGTGCCTTTTGCTACCATCCTATTCCATACGTTTCTTTCTGCCAGTCCAGCGGTTTGCCACTTCCGAGGTTCCAGTCTCACTAATGCTCTTTCCGGAGTGGGATTCCTCCCGCCTTGAGTTCCTCCAGCTAAAGAAGGGAGAAGCGGCCCTTTATCTGACATGCCTTGCGTTTAATAAGACTGAATATATAATGGGTGGAGGGCTTAGCTTAATTGCTCAGCTGGCCCAGGAAGTCCCGTCCTACCGCCTCCTCTGGGACGAGCCTTTTCAGGCCGCTGAGGCAATTGAAAAGCTCTTCCTGGGGCTGAGATGAAAGGTCTCATCCTGAGGGGGCGATATGCTAAGGGTAATGGATGCCACAGTTAGATTCCTGCACACCTTTCAGAGGCGTCCCTGAGGGCCTCCCACCCGAGGAGTCGCTCTGCCTTTTACTGGCACGCAAGACGTTCCAGCCCACGTTTCCAATGGAATATTATGCGGCCCTCATTGAGGCGATCCACCAACGTTCGGGATGGAAACGTGTGCTAGAGATAGCTTATTACGCCGACATCTATCCCCGCCTCTTTCAGCACCTTTCACGACTAGACGCAAAGGAAATCCCGGATGAGGTACTCTGGGGACTTAAGACGTTTACGTTGGGTAACGAAAAGAGGTGCCTGGGTTTGCAGAAGGAGTTGTTTGGGCTACTAGATTTCCTTCAAGGACAGGGGCTTCGGGTGCTACCACTTAAGGGGGTGATACTGTCCCAGGAGCTATATGGAGGACCAACCCTGCGGGTTGTACGGGACATAGACCTCCTCGTTCCCAGGGGGGAGGCGGTTCGGGCTGTAAGGCTCCTGAGGGAGTTAGGGTATAACTGGAAGGTGGATGAGGCCTTTTTTGAACGGTTCATTCTTCCCGGTAACCATGCAATTGGTATGGTACGAGAATCACAGGGGGGCTCGTTTCCGGTTGACCTCCACTGGGAGCTTGTGTTCCCTTCATTTGGAGTCCCCCCTCTCCCCCAGGTCTTTTGGGAGGAGGGGGTTGTAGGGGCGTATTGCAATACGCCCCTACTGTCTGGCAGAAAAGTGTTTAGTACAAGGCCAGAATGGACACTGCTCTTCCTGGCCCTCCATGCCTATCATCACCGCTTTGCACTGGTCGATAACCTGGCTGACCTCAATGAACTCTCTTTACGGAGGGAAATCGCATGGGATGTAGTGGAGGAGGTTGCAGGCCGGTACGGCTGGACTGAGGCGATACGATTGGCCCTGACCGTCTGCCACCGTCTCTTTGGGACAGAGGTACCAAAGACCCTTAGGCTTAATGAGCTGCCCTTCTGGGTGGCGCTTTTCCCCTCTCCCTCCAGAGACCACCCCTTTAAGGGCCCAAAACGTCTTCATTGCCTGTGCCACACCCTCTTCTGGCCGACACAGACCGACTACCAGTTCCTTCCGCTCCCTCCGCCCATCAGGTCCCTTTACTTTCTCATACGACCGATTCGGGGAGGGGCCGCAGTGGTTTACCGCACTATTACTGCAGGACTCAGGGCCTTTTTCCATTTCGTGTCGCTTTTTTTGGGGAATAAGGTCACGTAGGGTGCGTGCAACGCACCATTTTGTCTCCACAAAAAGATTAGATATACATGTTGAAAAAGGTTATGACTTGTAATAATATATAACATCAATGTTTTTAAGCCAGGGAAAACTATGAAGACTATAAGGATTATGGTATCTATAGCCTTTTTATATTCCAACATTGGATGCCTGTCTACTGGTTCAAGCCCCATGTTGAATAAAAACCCCACACCGACCACAGTAAATAATTCCCCACAAGGGAGTTCTCCTGCAGTAAATGTGAGTCCCCAGGATGAGGAAGAGGCCAGGTTCCTGGAGGCATTGGAGGCAGATATACAAGGCAAGCTTGCGCAGGACAAGAAAATAAGACTCAAAGGGTTCTATATGCAGAGGGCAAAGAGGTTTTTCTACGAAGGGAACACGGAGAAGGCAAAGGCTGAACTACAGAAGGTATTGGAGTTAGACCCCCTTTCTAATGAGGCAAAGGTCTATATGAGTGTGATTGAGACGGGGCAGAAGGAGCTGGTGATGAACGTCCCTTCGGATGCGGATGGGGTAATCCCCACCCTGCCGGAGTATAAGCTAAGGATGAACGACGTCCTGGATATTTCAGTCTGGGGTTATGATGAATTAAAAAAGGAAGTAACGGTGAGACCCGATGGCCGGATATCCTTCCCCCTGATAGGCGACATATGGAGCCTGGGGCTTACGCCCCGCGAACTAAACGAACGCCTTACGAAGGAATTATCGGAATACACAAAGGACCCCAAGGTGTCAGTGGTGGTGAAGCAATTTGCTAAACCCCAGGCCGTACTCCTTGGGGAGGTGAGGATACCCGGGATGTACGACGTCTTTGGGGGACAGAGGTTGATAGAAGTCCTGGCCAAGGCCGGTGGACTTACCGAGAAGGCAAGGAGTGACAGTATCTTTTTGGTGCACCAGACAATGGACGGTCCTCAAATCTTTACCGTCAGCATCCAGGACGCCATTGCGAACAACACCGTAGTGGACCACATGGACCTGGTCTATGTGCCAACACGAGGTGCAAACATTGCTGAAATTATTATAGGTGTGATTGCGCCCATGGCATATAGTATGCTCAGTGCGGCCTCAACCGCCGATATCGTCCGAAAGAACCTTTTCACCGCTCCTAAGTAGGGGCAGGGCTTGCCCCTGCCCTATCAGGTGGAGCTACAAGTAAAATGGAACTGTAATATAATCATGAGTGCAGAGCCGATAAAGGTGAAAAAGACCCCTTCACGCATAGAGCTTAGCCTTTGGGATTACTTACTGGTAATCCGGAAGAGGCTGTTGTGGATTCTAATTACCTTCTTTTGCGTACTAGGGGGAAGTATCTTCTACACCTTCACTATCACCCCCATCTATCAGGCCGTGGCTACTGTGAGGATTACAGAACGTAAGACCTCTGTAGAGCCTATCCCTACCACCGCCATGTGGACGTATGCGAATCCCATTGAGAGTGAGGTGGAGATGATAACCAGTGCGGCGGTGATGGAAAAGGTAGCCCGGAAATTGGGCCTTTTAAGGGAGAATGCCACCCAAAAGGAGATAGAAAATCAAACTGCCTCTGTACGGGGGACTGTCTTTGTCAAGTCAGTGAAAGAAACTGACGTGATAAAAATAGTTGTCCGCCACCCGAGTCCTACCCTAGCCGCCAGGATAGCTAATGCCACGGCAGAGGTATACGTAAAAGAAGATTTCCAGAGAAAGATTAAACAGGCCACGGCCGTTAGAGAATACATAGAGGAACAGGTAAAATTAGTGAGGGAGAGGCTTAACCATATGGAGGAGGAACTGAAACAGGCCAAAGAAAGCGGAGAGGTAACTGGAATTGGGGAAATCCTCATAACAAAACTCTCTACCCTGGAGAGGGAGAAGTCCGAACTCCTGGGAAAATACACCATGAAACATCCTAAGGCGGCGGCCATAGAAGACCAGATTAATGGTATAAAGAGGCAGTTGCAGACACTGCCAGAAGGAGAAATGCAGGTAGCCAGGACGGCGAGAGAGGTAGAGGTTCAGGGGAGGATATATGGAGAGCTTATGACGAAGTTGGCCGATGCCCGTATTGCCGAGGCAGAGAAGGTGGAAGAAGTACAGATACTTGACCGTGCTTCCATCCCTACAAGCCCTATAAAACCAAAGATGCTCCCTAACGCTGGGGCCGGGGCCGGGGCCGGGCTAGTCCTGGGGTTTCTCATAGCCTTTCTGCTAGAGAGCCTTGATACCTCGCTAATTACTATTGAGTCGGTGGAGGCCATAACAGGGCTTCCCGTCCTGGCGGTTATTCCATTTATCAAGATTCCGAAAAGGAAGGAGAGGCCAAGGAACCACCATGCCAAGGTAGGTAAGGGTATCTTGCAAATACGACAACAACTGATCCTCTTCCAGAAGGAAGACGACCCCATTCTGGAGGCCTACCGCACCCTGAGGACCAATATACAGCTCAAGAGACAACCCCATCAAAAGGTCATCCTCATCACAAGCTCTCTTCCTATGGAGGGTAAGACTATCAGCGTATGTAATCTGGCTATAACCATGGCCAAGAACCGGTTGAAGACCCTCCTGGTAGATGCAGATTTCAGGAGGGCAGATATCCACGCCGTGTTTGGCATTCCCAAGGCACCAGGCCTCGGCGACGTATTAACAGAAACTTGCAATTTTGAAGATTGTCTAAGAACTTTTGTTGATGTGGCAATTGGGGATTTTGATCTGGATATAGCTGATGCCGAGGGCCTGGACTACCTGCACATCATAACTGCAGGTTACTACTCAGGCAACCCCGCAGAACTCCTGACTTCAACCAACTTAGAGGCATTCTTACAAAAGGCCAGGAGCCGATACGATATAGTGATACTGAATAGCCCACCGGTGCTGTTGGTTACTGA
>MHYW01000137.1:0-5012 GCA_001828545.1 Planctomycetes bacterium RIFCSPHIGHO2_12_FULL_52_36 | reverse complement strand
CGGTGCTGTTGGTTACTGACCCGGTCCTTTTGAGTTCAAAGGTGGACGTTGTCGTAATGGTGTACAAGGTAGGCAAGACCTCAAAGGAGATACTCCTCCGTGCAAAAGAGGAACTGGAAAGGGGAAAGGGGACCCTCCTGGGAATAGTGCTAAATAACATGAAACCCAGTCTGGCGATTTACCCCTCCCAGTATCACTATAAATACGGTTATGCGGTGAAGAAGGCTGGGAAATAGTCTTGAAGGAGACGGCCCCGATTTATGTAGGGGCGTATTGTTCGCCACGGCGAATCTGCCTAAGGTCATGCCGAAGGCAGATCCGCCTACGGCGTGACATGACAATACGCCCCTACAATTGCATGGCCAAAAGAGATAGAGTCTACACTTGAAGTCGTCCCGTATAGTAATAATAACCGTAGCTTCCCTCTTCCTCATATTTAATATAGTTGCCCTCCTTACTGCCCTAATCCCCCCCAAGGTAGTATTCGTGCTAATGGGTGGTCTGATAGCCTTCTGCATTACTATGCTGAGGCTGGAGTATGGGCTCATTATCCTGGTCTTTGCCCTCCCCTGGACCCTACAAATAAAAGTAGCAACAATAGCTGGCGCTCCCTTTAAGATAGGCAGTGATGATGCCGTACTCTTTGGGATGATGTTGGGGTGGCTTGCACACATGGCCACCGGGAAGGTGGGACCCTTTCCAGCCAGTCCATTAAATTTGCCCATCGTTGCCTTCGTGACCTGGGCAGGTCTTTCTTTTATCCCTTTGGGGTTGACAAAAGGCGCGTCAGTACTGGCAATATGCGGCCTCCACCTGTTTAAATGGGTGGAGTTCGCACTAGTCTATTTTATTGTCCTCAGGGTGGTAAACACCGAGGAGCAGGCAAAGAGGTTTGTAGTCCTCTCCCTTATAAGCTGTGCCGCAATAGTTGCGGTTCAGTTAGCCCTTACGGCAACAGGGCACTACGGAAGAGAGGTCTATTTGGGAGGAATAGCGACAAAGATATTCGTCCCAGGAGTGGAGAGCAACAGCGTCCTGGGGGCCTACTATTTACTATCTTTTGGTATAATCCTATCCCTGCTGGTCTCCATGGGAATCAGGCACAAGGGGCTTTTAATAGCCTTTGCTGCAGTCGTCTCCATTGGTCTGTTTTTTACCTATGGCAGGGCCAACTACCTGGGCATGGCTACCATCTTACTGGTGCTCACCATCTCAGGCGGTGGTGCAAGAGTACGTCTCCCCTTTATCTTCTTAATAATAGCCCTTTGTGCCCTGGTATATTTCTTGCCTTTCGTAGTACAAAGGATGTCTATGACCTTTCATATAGAGCAGGGAGGGGCACTCAAGTTTGAGGACTCTGCCGATGCTAGGTTGATCGTTTGGCGACTAGCCGCTAAGGTCTTCGTAGAGAGACCTACAAATCCCTTCATAGGGATAGGCTTCTGGGGGGCTCGTTTCCATGGGGCCTTTGGTTTTTCTACCATCCATAATCAATACCTGGCTTATCTTATTGAAATGGGGGTTGTAGGGTTTGTAATCTTCTGCTGGCTGATGAAGAGGGTGATTCATCAAATCTTGCTACTTTACCGGTTATCCTCTGAGGATTACTTCTGCAGGGCCCTCAGCATTGGGTTTCTGGCTGGGGTAATAGGGGTACTGGTTGCTTCCTTCTTTGGCGAGCTACTGGAGTCTCCACGTATCATGGGACCTTTCTGGTTCATGATTGCCCTGATAGTAGCACTTAAAAACATTAAGGAAGAAGAGTTGGAAGGGGAAGAGGCTGTGTCAGAGGCATACTGGGAAGCTGGAGAAGGTGCTATCCCTCCGGGCAAGCGATTCGTTGATAGATATTTTAGGTAAAATGACCCCTGAAGGACTCTCATCTCCTGCCTCTATAAAAAAAGAACGGTTAGCCAGCGCGGCCTTCCTTGTCCTCTTTTTCTCCTGTCTGAGTTCCATGTTGAGTTATCTAAAGATGTACATTACCACCAGCACCTTTGGGGCGACGGGCTCTTACGATGCCTTCCTGGTGGCATTGACCCTGCCCGATGTAATCTGTAACGTAGTTGTGAGCGCCCTGGGTGTGGTCTTTATACCCCTGTTTTCTGAGTGTGCAAACAAGGAGGGTACGGAAAAGGCCCGTGACTTCTTGAACAGTCTTCTTAACTGGACCTTTCTCATCACCTTTTCATTATCCTTCCTCCTGGTCCTCCTATCCCCCTGGGTAGTCAAGATAATAGCCCCGGGCCTGGACGAGGGGGGACAGAGGCTCTCGGCCCAACTTATGGTTATTATGGTGCCCATTATCATGACTATGGCACTCGCCAGGCTGATGATGGGCTTTCTCCAGGTACATCACAACTTCAACATCCCTGCCCTGGGCGGGGTAGTAAACCTTCTTGTTATTATCTCTTGCATATATTTTCTTAGCAAGAAATGGGGTATATATAGCCTTGCCGTGGGAATGGCCCTGGGGGCCCTGGGATGGCTCTTACTCCACCTGCCCTACACATTTAAGGAGATAAAAAAATACAGTCTAAACCTTGCCCTACCCCCTGCTACAAAGAAATTTGCCTTAGCAATGGTCCCTATCATCCTGGGGGGTAGTATTTCCCAACTAGGCGTCGTAGTGGAAAGGGCCCTTGCCTCCCACCTTCCGGAGGGGAGCATCTCTTACCTAGGTTATGCCAACAGCCTGATGCTTTTGCCTTCAGGGATCTTTATGGGGGTCATTGGGACGGTCATTTTTCCCACCCTTTCTCAGCAGGCTACGCAAGAAAATTGGCAGGAATTTCGCCGCTATTTTTCAGCTGGGGTGAGGATGGGGAATCTAGTATTGGTGCCTTCGGCCATGCTCCTCTTGTTCTTCGGTAATCTTATCATCCAGATACTCTTTGAACGTGGGCAGTTCCTTCCATCCATGACAGAGGGTACTGCCAGGGCACTGGCCTTCTATTCCATAGGGTTGTTGGTCTTGGCCCCCTATAGCATGGCCTCGCATTGCTACTTTGCCCTGCAGAGGTACTGGCTGGCCGTAAGAATAGTTATTTTGTGTACGTCAACCGGTATCCTTTTAAGGTTCCTTTTGGTAAAACCTCTTGCCTACATGGGCCTCGCCCTGGCCACCTCCTTAACTCTGATAATCTATACTATAGTCATGATATGGTGTCTGAGGGATGTACTGGAGGGGCCTGAGATGCGGGAGATACTGGCCTCTTTTTTAAAGGTCTTTTTTTCCTCCGTGGCCGCCGCCTATGGGGCCGCCTTCATTGGCAGTTATCTTAATCATACACAGTCATTTGTTCAACTCTCGGCCATCCTCCTGACAGGGATGGCACTTTACACCCTCTTTATTTACTTCCTGGAGGTACAGGAATTTTATTCCCTTCTGGAGCTAGTCAGGAAATTTCTTAGAAACCGAACAGCTGTCTAACAAATTTATGATATAAAGAGAGACCTCTGCAAAAGTTTGAGAATACCCCTAAATTTCTCCCTCCCTTGAGGGGAGGGGGAAGGGGGAGGGTGACTGTCTGACTCAGCTAAGTCGGTATGGGATAAGTATATATGCATCATATTGATAATCACCCCCGCCCTACCCTCCCCCATCAAGGGGGAGGGAGGAGGGGTGGGTTTAAAACCCGCCCCTACATTATAATATAGACAGAAGTTTTGCAGAGGTCTCAAGCCATGTGCGGAATCTGTGGTGTCATAGGATTTGACGAAAAAAGGCCCGTAGGGGCTGAAAATATTCAGCCCCTACTGGAGGAGATGTGCCAGGCCCTCTATCACCGTGGCCCTGACGAGGGAGGTACGTTTATTGAAGGGAACGTGGGACTTGGCATAAGGAGGCTGAACATTATTGACCTCAAGACAGGACACCAGCCCGTTCATAACGAGGACGAAACCATTTGGGCAGTCAATGACGGAAGGATTTACAACTACAAGGAACTGCACGCCGAGCTTACCTCTCTTGGACATGACTTCTACACCTCCAGCGACACAGAGACAATCGTCCATGCCTATGAGGAATACGGAGAGGACTGCCTCAAGAAGCTCAGGGGCATGTTTGCCTTCGCCCTATGGGATAAAAAGGAAAAGAGGCTTCTCGCCGCCAGGGACAGATTGGGGATGAAGCCTCTCCTGTACGCCCTCACAGGTGGGAAACTCCTCTTCGCCTCGGAACTGAAGGCCCTGCTGAGGTGTAAGGAACTGCCCAGGGAAGTAAACCCACTCGCCATGAGGAATTTTCTGAGACTCGGTTACGTCCCCGCCCCACAGACCATCTTCAGCGGTGTGAAGAAACTACCCCCCGCCGCCTATCTTATTTATAAAGGGGGAAAGGTGTCCGAGAGACGCTACTGGGAGTTGCCCTCCCCGGAGGCGCAATTACGCATACCGGAAGAGGAGGCCGTTGAGAGACTGCTTGGTCTTCTAAAAGAGGCAGTGGAACTCCACCTCCGCAGTGACGTCCCCGTGGGGGTCTTCCTCAGCGGCGGACTGGACTCCACCAGTCTGGTAGCACTGGCTTCAGAGAGGGGGCAACGCCCCCTGAAGACCTTTTTTATAGGCTTCAAGGAACCCCAGTGCGATGAATCTCATTACGCCCGTCTGGTGGCCCAACGCTACGGGACCCAACACCTGGAAATCTTTTTGGAGCCAAAGGACGTAACGGAACTCCTCCCAAGGGTCTTGTGGCACCTGGACGAACCCTTTGGAGATGCCGCCGCAGTACCCACCTTCCTTATCTCACAACTGGCCAGCAAGGAGGTCAGGGCCTGCCTCTCCGGGGAAGGGGCAGACGGGCTATTGGCAGGGGAAGGGTACAAGACCTCTAACATCAGGCGGTGGTACGGTTCCTTACCTGCAACATTCCGCCACACTGCCTATTCACTGCTAAAAGGCCTTGGCCCTGCCAGGAGGGACGGAGGACCTATTGAGGCCATAAAAAGCCTGGTAGAGTTTGACTTCCTGCCCCCAGGCAAGCGATACCTCTGGAGGAATGCCTATTTTTC
>MHYW01000136.1 GCA_001828545.1 Planctomycetes bacterium RIFCSPHIGHO2_12_FULL_52_36 | reverse complement strand
ATCCTCAGCACTGCGGAATTCTATATCCATCCCTCTACTAGAGAGGCCCTGTCCATAGCCATCCTGGAGGCCATGGTAATGGGTAAGGCGGTAGTGGCCAACAAGGTAGGTGGTATACCTGAGGCAGTAGTGGAGGGAGAGACTGGCCTGCTGGTTCCGCCAAAAGACACCGAGGCTATGGCCAGGGCCATAATAGAGCTACTTCAGTCCCCGCCCAGGGCAAGAGAGATGGGAGAGAAGGGGAGGCAGAGGGTCTTGGACTATTTCAGTGCAGAAAGGAGCGCCAGGGGGCTGGAGAAGATATATGAGCAATTCATCGTGGCCAAGATTCTCCCCAGGGAAGGGTCTTTGGATGAAGAGGCCAGGAGGCTAATAACTTGCTGGGTAAAGGAGATTTATGCCCGCAACGCCCAGCAGAGGGAGAAGACCCTTGCCTCTACCCCTTTTTGGGCTCACGAGAGCGAGGCGGAACAAAGGGCCCTTTTGGAACTCCTTAGACCCGCAGGTGGAGAAAAAATACTGGAAGTGGGCTGTGGTAGTGGAAGAGATGCAATTCTATTTACTTCAAAGGGAGCAAGGTATGTGGGCCTGGACTATGACTACAGGACAGTTAACGTAGCCAGAACGAGGTTGGTTAAGGAAAATATAAGAGGAATCTTCCTGGTAGCAGATGCCACCCGACTGCCCTTCAAGGACTGCAGTTTTGACACGGTCTCATGCTCCGAGGTCATTGAACACATTCCAGGATATGAAAAGGCCCTAAAAGAGATGGGCAGGGTGCTGAAGCCAGGCGGAAAGGCCGGCCTCACCACCCCCAATCGTCATGGTGTTAATGGAATGGTAGAGGGACTTAAAACCCTCATGCACAGAACCATCAACCGGGTCGCCACACTGGACAGCTTTGACCCTTATGATAAGTGGAAAACCAGGGGAGAACTAAAATTGGCTTTAAGGGAGGGTGGGCTGGAGGTAAAGGAAGAGATGGGGATCAATTTTATCCCCGACTTCTTAAAATCCTCCTCCTTGTGGGAGATAATGGTAAAGATAGTGGAACCTGTAGAAGACAAGATTAAACGGAAACTACCCGGGTTAGGTAACACCATTGCCGTACTAGCAGAAAAGGGGCCCCTTGAAAACGCTGATAAAGCCCCAACATTAAATGTACTCCCTAAAGAGAACCTAACATTTCTACTGTTCAGGAAGCTTAAAGAGGCCTTGTCAGGCAAGGGTATTGGGAAGATTCCCGGTGTCTTACCTCTCTATTGGTTCATTTATACGAAATTAAAACCTGATGGGGTAATTTTGATGGAGGTCCAGGGAAGCAAGATGTATGTGGATTATCGTGACGAAGGTCTTGCCCCTTATTTATTTAGTACAGGGGTTTATGGAAGACAAGACACGGAATTATTTAAAGAACAGATAAGGCCAGGTATGGTTGTGGTAGATGTTGGTGCAAATATCGGATATTATGCCCTGATTGCCGCAAAACTAGTGGGGAATGAGGGTAAGGTGTACGCATTTGAACCAGTATCAAATAATTATGACCTTCTTGTCGCAAATATTAAGGTAAATGGCTATACCAATATCATTCCCATCCCAAAGGCTGTCTCTAATAAATGCGGGAAGGCCCTGCTTTTTATTAATAAAGTTAATCTGACTACTCCATCGTTATCGCAAGACAATGTTACAGGGCATATCTCCACAGACATAATGTCTGCTGGGCTGAGTACTCCATCGTTATCACGAGACGAGGTTGAGACAATAACACTAGATAAATTTTTTGAGGGTGCAGTAGGTGTTGAGAAGGTGGATTTCCTCAAAATGGACGTAGAAGGGTATGAAGGGCTTGTGATAGAAGGTGCTGAAAAAGTATTAAAAGGCAATAACTTGAAGATATTTATGGAATTTTGGCCATACGGGCTAAAAAATGCGGGGACCGATTCGTTAAAGTTATTACATAGACTGCAAGACTACGGCTTTAAAATGAAACTCATGGGGAATAGTTCTACAGGGTACGTGGAGATACGAAAAATCATTGAGATTTGTGGAAGTAAACCGGATGGCCACGTCAACTTGTTTTTGGAAAAATAGAGGACGTCCCTTGCTCAAAGCTTAGTTCCGATCGTTCAGGGTTAGAATGACAAATAGTGCTGTGTAGACTTTTGCAGGGGTCTCAGACTAAAACAGAATAGGGTCTAAGGAGGTAGTGAAACGTGCCTAAGGTCTCAATCGTCATACCCACACTGGACGGCTCCTGTAAAGGCAACGTGGAGAGGCTACTGGGAGATATAAAGAGGCAGACCATCAAAGACCTGGAGGTTATATTAGTCAAAGGAGTCCGCCCCAACGGCAGGGCAAGGAACGAGGGGGTGAAGAAGGCCCAGGGGGATTACCTGGTATTTATTGATGATGACAGCATACTGGGCCACGAGAGGGTTATTGAGAACCTGGTTAGCCCTCTAGAAAAAGACAAAAGGATTGGTATGACCGGGGCCTCCACCTTATGTCCCAAAGATGCTACCTGGCTTGAAAAGACCTTTGCCCGGATGAGAAATCTGGAGTTCCCCGTCGTTAAAGAGACGGTAGATACAGACCATGCCAAACATGCCTGTTGCGCCTTGCGGAAGGAGGTGTACAAGGGGGTAGGCTGGGAGAGTGACGACCTGATTACCGGCACAGACGACGACCTTCGCCAGCGGCTCCGCAGGGCCGGCTACGGGGTGGTGGTAGTCCCGGAGACATGGGTCTATAACCATATGGACAAGACTCTTTTTGCAATAATGCGGAAATCCCTCAGGATGGGTCTAGGCTTTGCCTATGCCTGTAAAGTACATCCAGAAATCTTTGGTTATCCCAGGGTTAAACTGCTAAATTACCAGATAAAGACGGCCCCAGGGGTGCTCCTTTACAAACTGGTAGCAGGCGTATTTAAAATACCAATATACCTATTGAGCCTCCGACCCGTACACGCTATATTAGAGGCGTTTTGGACGGCAGGCTTCCTATACGGCTGGCTAAAGTTTCCTTCAAGACAATGCAGGGGCAATTCATGAATTGCCCCTACACCTGTATAATTAAACCCTTGAACCCTTGAACTTTTGAACCTTAATCTTTTATGGTATGGCCCTTTTAATCTTTACGGACAATTATCCGCCTCAGCCAGGCGGGGTAGGAACTTACGCTTATGAACTGGCCAAAAACCTCCATGCGGAGGGCGTGGAGGTAATAGTGCTTGCCCCCGGAATCAAGGGGGATAGGGAGTGGGATTTAAGAGAGAAATTTATCACTTATAGATTGGTTAAAAAGAGGCCCCTTTTTGAGTTCCATGCCCTGCTACTGCTATTTTATCTGACACTTCGCGGCCATGTGGACAGGGTCTTGTGCATGACCTGGCATCCCTGTGGTAGTCTGGCAATACCGACGAATCTTTTATTCAATGTGCCCTATTACGTCGCTGTCCATGCGGCTGAATTACTGGAGCCAGAGGGCGGCTGGCTGAAGAGGCTAAAATACAGGTGGCTCCTCAGGCCATTAAAAAGGCTCGTCCTGGGGAGGGCATCCACCTTCTTTACCTATAGTTATACAAAGAGGTTACTGATGGCTTGGGGTGTGGATGAGAAGAAGATTGTCTTAGTACGCGGGGGGACAGACCCTGAGAGATTCCAGCCCGTGAGGAATAGGGGGGAGATAGCGCGGAGATATAAGCTTGAGGGTAAAAAGATATTGCTCACTGTCGCACGCCTGGTCTCCCATAAAGGGCAAGATACCATTATCAACCTAATGCCAGAACTTATTAAGAGGATACCCAACCTGGTCTACGTTGTTGTTGGTGTAGGCGACCAGGAGTCTATCTTAAAGGATATGGTCGGACGATTAAATCTTGAGGGTCGGGTCCTCTTTACTGGGCCCATGCCTGGAGAGGAACTTCCTGGACTCTATAGTGTCTGTGATGTATTTGTGATGGTAAGCAAGGAACTCCCTTTTGAGTTTGAGGGTTTTGGTATTGTATTCCTTGAGGCTAACGCCTGCGGTAAGCCCGTGATAGGAGGGAGGTCTGGTGGCATCCCGGAGGCAGTAATCCATGGAGAGACGGGTCTCCTTGTCGATCCCAATAACCCCCAGGAGGTATTTGAGGCTATAGTCAGGTTGCTTACGGATGATTTATACGCAAAGAGGCTAGGCGAGAGGGGGAGGCGGAGGGTGGTGGAGGAACTCAATTGGAGGGCCACTGCACGCAGGGTAAAAGAGGCAATATACTCGCTCAGGGGATAAAGGGGAGCTTAGTCTTTACGAATGAACTTGACCTAACGGTATGAAATTCGCTAAGATAGACCGCAAAAAGGAAATAGTGGTGACCACCAGTGGCGGGTTTGACCCGGTCCACATAGGGCATATCCGATTGTTTAGAGAAGCCAAAGCCCTGGGGGATAAGTTGGTGGTGATACTCAATACAGACGACTTCTTGCTGAAGAAAAAAGGGTACGTCTTTATGCCGTTTGATGAACGTAAAGAAATCCTGGAATCCATAAAGTACGTAGATGAAGTCATGCCATGTATAGACACAGACCAGACGGTAAGCAAAACCCTGGAAAAACTCAGGCCAGACGTCTTTGCCAAGGGTGGAGACAGAAAAGAATCCAACACCCCAGAACTACCTCTATGCAAGGAGTTGAACATACGAGTGGTGTTCAACGTGGGTGGGGGAAAGGTGCAATCCAGTTCCTGGTTGGTCAAGCGTAATGCCAGATGAACCCAAAACAGATTACCAGATTAATCCTTAGCCTCCTCTTTTTTATCTTGGGCGTTAAGGTAATGCTTAGCTCTCAGGGAACGAAATGGTAATCAGGTGGAAGCTTAAAAAACTCGT
Organism: Planctomycetes bacterium RIFCSPHIGHO2_12_FULL_52_36; assembly: GCA_001828545.1. Lineage (GTDB taxonomy): Bacteria > Planctomycetota > Brocadiia > Brocadiales > Bathyanammoxibiaceae > 2-12-FULL-52-36. The sequence goes on along the minus strand of MHYW01000136.1, from coordinate 20,973 downwards.
GGTGGGACTTCTCGGTCTTTACGCCTTGAACATTAGAAAGAGCCCTACTAATTTCTTTCCACCCACATTATCCATTAAATTAACCGACAGGTGTAATTATCATTGTATCACGTGCAATCACTACCAGATGGGGGATAAGAGAAGCGAATTGACGCTACAACAATGGCAGTATGTTTTAAGGGATTTTAAAGAAATGGGTGGATTTTCGGTACGTTTTACAGGCGGCGAACCACTTTTAAGGAAAGATATAGATTCCCTTGTTTCCTATGCGAAATCATTGGGGTTGCGAGTGTCTATAGCAACGAATGGGTCTCTTTTGACCGAGGAGCAAGTGGGCCTCTTTAGGAAAGAATCCGTTGGCCGTGTAACTATTTCTATGCACGGGAAAGAGGAAACTCATGACAGTATCGTAGGTATTAAAGGGAGTTGGAAAAAATTGGATAGTATAATTAAACATATGAGACGGATTGAGCTGCCAGTAGGTATTGCATTCACGATTATCAAGAGAAACATTGGTGAAATTGAGGCTATTGTGAAATATGCAAAAGATTTGGATATTGCCGTGGAATTCAATATTTTTCACAATAATTTGTATTTTTCCCAAGGTATAGACAGTTCAATTGGGCCAAGCGTTGAAGAAATGAGGGGAGCAACGAATTTGTTGATTGAACTGAAAAGGAAATATCCTGAGCACATTGCTGGCAGCATAAAGGGATTCAGGGAAATCCCAGCGCTCTTACAGGATAGCAGACTGCCGCATTATTACTGTGCCCGTACCTTGATGGGGCTTTTTATTGATAGTTTGGGTAATGTTTACCCCGGATGTTGGGCGATGTCCCCTGCAGGTAGGCTGAATAACAATACCCTCTTTGATATCTTTCGGAGTCAAGACTACATAGAGAAAAGGGTAAAGGGGTTTAATAAAGAATGCCCTGGCTGCACGTGTGGATACGAAATGGATGTTTTAATGAATATTAGAAGACGAGCTTGATTAAACCGCTGTAGGGGGACTTTGCTGGAGACGCCCCAACAGAATTCTAGAGGGACAAGAGTGCGTATCTCAGTCATCATCCCGACCAAGAATAGAAGAGAGGACTTATTGGTCACGCTCCGTAGTATAATCCAGCAGTCACGCCCTCCGGAAGAGGTAGTTATCATTGACCAGAGCCAGGAAAGCTGTAAAGAAGAAATACTTAAGTTGTTTGAGGATAGTAGTAACAAGTCAGGTTTAATATACATCTGGGATAAAGATATAAAGGGCCCGGTAGCCGCCAGGGTACTAGGGTTCAAGAAAAGTAGCGGTGAAATTGTTTTCTTCCTGGACGACGACATTACACTGGAAAGAGATGCCGTTGAAAATCTTCTATGCACCTACGATACAAACCCCGTCCTGGGGGGTATAGGCGGTGTAAGTACTGACATGGCTGGTAAGAATCTCTTGTGGTTAATTGCAAAGAGCTTGTTTACCTGCGGCCCCTTTTCCTTAAAGAAGGACGGCTGGTTCTTTACCGCCTGGATACCCCATTACTTCCATAACCGATTAACTACCCCATATCCCTCAAGGTGGCTTCTTGGGGGAATCATGAGTTTTAAAAGGAACGTAGTGGAAGAGATTAGGTTTGATAGCCAACTGACAGGACATGTTTTTATAGGTGACATAGATTTTACTTTCAGGGCCTCTGAAAGATACAATCTGGTAATTGACCCCAGGGTAAAAGGATTCCATAGGGGAGGGATGGTTGCCCTTTACAATAGGAAGGGAGATCATGAGAAAAGGGTCTCTGGCGAATGGTATTTCTTCGGGAAACACATTAAAAAGAACCCTTTAAATAACCTCTTCTTTGCATGGAGACTCTTTGGAAGTTTACTGGTAGCGTTGGCTATCTCCCTTCGTTACGGTTCTTTAGACCCGTTGCGGGGCTTCCTGAACGGGATGCGAATAGGTGCCGCACAGTATAGAAAGTTATTTGGAAGGTCTTTCTGCGAGAAGAATCTTTAATGGAGAAGAGGCAAGGGCAGATGGAGTACCTTAATATTCCAAATAGGAGGTCTTAGTATGAGGGTTTTTATTGCTGGAGTGGATGGATACCTGGGATGGCCACTGGCAATGTATCTGACCAGGAGGGGCCATGAGGTTGCCGGATGTGATAACTACTTTAGAAGGGACTGGGTCGCTGAAATGGGGTCTCAGTCTGCAACACCCATTCGCCGAATGACTGAAAGATTGCAGGCTTTTAGAGAAAATTTTGGGGTGAACCTGGAGTTCATTAAAGGGGACCTAAGGGATTACAACTTTGTCTGGAATTTTTTTAGGGCCTTTCGCCCGGAGGCTATTGTACACCTGGGAGAAATGCCCTCAGCACCGTATAGTATGTTGGACGTACATCATTGTGTGTTCACTCATACTAACAATCTGGCAGGGACACTGAATATCTTACACAGCATGCGTGACGTATGCCCGGAGGCACACTTAGTTAAGCTGGGAACTATGGGTGAATATGGTACCCCCAACATGGATATTCCAGAAGGCTTTTTTGAAATTGAGTACAGGGGCCGCAAAGACCGCCTGCCTTTCCCACGACAGGCTGGAAGCTGGTACCACCAGACCAAGGTGCATGACTCTAATAACGTTACGATGGCTTGTAAACTTTGGGACCTCAGGGCAACAGATATTATGCAAGGGGTAGTTTACGGTATCAGGATAGAGGAGATGGGAGATGATGAGAGGTTGGTGACCCGATTTGATTTTGACCAGTGTTTTGGCACTGCCCTCAATCGTTTTTGTGCACAGACAATTATAGGCCATCCCATTACCCTCTACGGAAAAGGACACCAGAAGAGGGGGTTTCTGCCGTTGCGTGATTCTATGGAATGTCTGGCCATCGCCATAGAGAACCCACCAGAAAAAGGCGAGTATAGGGTATTTAATCAATTTGATGAAGTTTATGACCTGACGGCGCTGGCTTATAAAGTTCAAGAGGTAGGTAAAAAATTAGGACTTGAGGTTGAGATACGAAACGTGGAGAATCCCAGACGGGAATCAGAAGACCATTACTATAATCCCGACCGTGAACGTCTTACAGCCCTAGGGTATAAGCCAAGTCATGACATTGAGGCTGAGATAAGTGTTATTCTGAAGACTCTATCAAAATACAGGCAAAGGATTGAGGCCAGGACCCATGCCCTTATCCCCGATATCAGGTGGGACGGGTCCAGAAAAGAGGTCAGATTCTTAAAGTGAGGCTTGTGGAGGTGCTACTGCCCATTAAGACCCTGCAGGTCATAACCCGACTCGTGCCAGGAGGGGCGGCCGATATCACCCTTAATCTGTGTTGCGGGGGACTTGAGAGGACTCTTGATTAGTGCTATAGTGTCCGCCGTAGCCTCCCGTTCTTTAGACCCCGTAAGGGGGTTTCTCTCTGCAGTGCGGGCGGCAAGTACGGGTAACTCTACCCATTTTCCTGCAAAGGGGGACCTGAGTGGCAGAGGGAAGTCCACGTAGTAAAAAACCTGACAGGAAGACGCCTGTCAGGGTGCTTCATGTTATAACCCGACTCACCCCTGGGGGTGCGGTGGAGGTTGCCCTGAACCTATGCAGTGGGCTGAAGGATAGGGGGTTTCAGGTGGAGTTGGCTGGTGCCCCAGACCCAAGGACGGCCAAAACGGTCCGTAAAATGGGTATCCCTTTTCATCCCATCCCAGAGTTCAGAAGAGAGGTCAGCCCTTTATATGATTTATGGGCCTTTCTTAGACTGTTCAGGCTTATTAAGGATGGCGGCTATCAAATAGTCCATACCCATACCTCAAAGGCAGGGATACTGGGCCGATTAGCCGCAAGGCTTGCCCATGTCCCCGTAATAGTTCACACACCCCACGGGAGTATCTTTCGCCCTACGTTCTTTGGCCTACCTAAACGTTGGTTTTTCGCTTTAATAGAAAGGCCAGCGGCCCTCTGGGCCGATAAAATTATTGCCATGTGTCAAAGTGAGGCCAATGATTATCTGAACTACAGAATTGCCCCAAAAGAAAAGTACATTGTAATCCACAGTGGCATTAACCCGGACAGATTTAGGCAGGTACAGGTCAACGTAGCAAAAAAGAGGCAGGAACTCGGCCTGCCCGAAGACTCTTTCGTGATAGGTATTATAGCCAGGCTAAGCCCCCAAAAGGGACACTTTGAGGCCCTGGAGGCCTTCCAGAAGGTGCATAAGGAGATTCCAGACGCCTTTCTTTTAATAGTGGGGGAGGGAGAGCTAAAAGAGGCGATTCAACAAAGAGTAACCAGCATGGGCATTGAGGATAGGGTGGTAATGACAGGTTACAGGAAGGACATACCTGAGATTACCCGCATCCTTGACATATCCTTCAACCCCTCTTTATGGGATGCTAGCCCCCGTTCAATACTGGAGGCCATGGTCTGTGGCGTACCCGTAGTTGCGACCGCCGTAGACGGTATACCGGAGATGGTGGCAGACGGAGAGACTGGACTGCTTGCCCCAGTAAGAGATACAGAGGCTATGGCCCATTGCATACTCCGCTTGAGAAGGGATGAAAAACTAAGAAAGAGACTAACTGTCAAGGCGGGTAAAAGGGTTCAAGAACTATTTGACTCCCCCTCCCAAACCGTAGAGCAGATGGTACAGTTATATCTGAAGCTCCTGAGCGAGAAGGGATTTTCAGGAGGGGTCTAAAGAATCTATGCTTATCAGGGCCAGATGCAATTTTTGTGATAGGGAAGACCATGTCGTCCTGGCTAGCATAAAGACCCCCCTTACCCCCGAACCTTCTTTCCTGGTGAGATGTACTGGCTGTGGGCTGGTCTACATGAACCCCATGTGCCCGGTAGAGGAAGAGAAGGAGTTTTATGCCCATGAGTATTATAAGATAGGGGAGGAGAGGCACTGGCATGAAAACAGACTATCCTATTTTGAGCAGGCCTTTCAGCGTATAGGGGACTCTTTTCAGACTGGCAGGTTGTTAGACGTGGGGTGCGGTAAGGGTTATTTTCTGGAGATGGCCAGGAAGAGAGGATGGAAGGTCTACGGGGTGGACCCTTCCCAGGAGGCCGTCCTTTTTGCCAGGAACTCTTTAGGGTTAGAGGCCTTTGCGGGTGAACTCAAGGATGCCCATCTGGAATCCGAATCCTTTGAGGTGATTACTGCCTGGAACGTACTTGACCACATGTACGACCCCTGGGCAGACCTCCAGGAGATATTTAGAATCCTTAAAAGGGGTGGGCTTCTGGGGCTGAGGGTACTTAATCTTGATTTCCATCTCTTTCTTTACCACCTCTCTAACGTCCTGGGTGTCATTTCAGTGGGGAGACTTAACCTGTCACCCCTTGTGGGTTTCCACCCACACATGTTCTCCTCACGGTGCATAAAGAAGTGGTTGGAGAAGGCGGGGTTTGTGGATATACGGATGGAGAATTCTGCCCTTGTCCCAGGGACCGCCTCGGCAGTGGTGGGAAGGGTTACGGAACAATTTTTACGGAAGCTTACCTATCTCCTGGTAGAGTCTTGCTACTACCTCTCATTACGTACTCTGGTAATGGGACCCTCATTAATGATTTTTGCAAAAAAACCATGACCTCTGGAGATATCCCTCTTTCGCAGGCACTAGATGCTAGTCAAGACCCCTTGTAACTTTTGTAACTCCAAGGACTACGTTGCCCTTAACCAGGTGGTCATCTCTCCAATCCACGAGACCTCCTGGCTGGTACGATGTAAGAAATGCGGCCTTGCTTATATAAACCCCAAACCTACCCTGGAGAGGGAGAGGAGGCTTTACGACCTTGAGTATTTTAAACCGGAAGAGGAGGCACTCTGGAGGGAGTACAGATACCCACTGTTTGAAAAGATGCTCTCCCGTATTGAATCCACCATCCCAGACGGTAGTCTCCTGGACGTAGGCTGTGGCAAGGGCTACTTCCTTGACCTGGCCAGGAAGAGGGGGTGGCAGGGAGTGGGGACCGACGTCTCCTCCACCGCCGTCCAATTTGCCAGAGATACCCTGAGGCTCGAGGTCCACAGGGGGGAACTAAGGGATGCCAAACTGCCTGAGAATTCATTTGGCGTGGCTACTTCCTGGAACGTCCTTGACCAGGCGTACGACCCATGGGGAGACTTAAGGGAAGTCTTTAGGGTACTAAAGAAGGGCGGGCTTATTGCCTTAAGGGTGTCCAACCTCCACTTCCACCTCTACCTCCAGCGCCTTTTTGACCTCACCAATTCCATCATCCCGGAGGGTCTCAGGGTGACGGCCCCCACCGTCTTCCACGTGTATATGTTTTCTCCAGGGACACTGAGGATGTTCCTCAAGGAGGCAGGTTTTGTGGACATACGGGTAGAGAATTCCACCCTTGATCCAAACGTTCCCGCCCTTATAAACTTTGCCGGGAAATCTGCCGAGGTACTGTTGCGAAACACCGCCTACCCCCTGGCCCAGGCAGTCTATTATCTATCTATTGGAAACCTGTTAATCAGCCCCTCCCTCCTGGCCTTTGCCAGAAAACCATAACCCCCCCCCAATAAGCCTCCATGCACACTGCATCCTCCAACTCATGCACCTCAGGTAATGGACTATCCCTATCTCAGAACCATCAAGGGCCTCCATCTCCGCTAGTATATCCCTGGGGGGGAAGAAGGCCCGCCAGAGAAATCTTATCTTATTTATCACGCCCTGGTTCATTGGAAAATATACCAGGTATTGTAAACCGGGTATGCGGATACCCCTATTGATAAAATAGACGAAGGCTTTTTCCTCCAGACCAAGGCTTAAGGGCCTGAGTCTATCCAGAACATGTTGTGGTACGTCTGTATGCATTAAGAGTTTGGTTAGATAAAGCCCGTAGAATAAAGGTCTGGAGAGACGGAACTCCAGTGCCTCCTGCACCAATTCCTTCCAGTTCAACCGCCCCCCGTAGTGGTTAATTACCTGGTGTATGTCCCACAGGAGGATGAGCCTATCGTAGTGGTGCCTCAGGGCATGTACGGTGAGGTGGAGGAGTTGGTGATGCGGGGCAAAGATAAGTCCCTCATAGCCCTCTATCTTTACAGTAATGGCGGCCTGCCACATCCTCTCTATCTTGAACATCTCAAAATTTGGGAACATGGCATTTTCAATATGCCAGTGAACCTCCAGGGGCAGGACCGTCTCCTCGTCTCTTATAAAAGAAACAGTATTAATATGGGGACCATACACCCCATGAGATTTATACCCCAAGTCCCCTAAGCGTCCTGTTACCTTATCCAGGTCTCTGCGGTGGATTAAGATGTCAAAATCCCCAAGGGGCCTCGCCCCTAAGTCATTATAGGCGGCAGGAAGCAGGGCCGCCCCCTTTAACAGTATGACCGGCACGTCCATTGCCTTAAGACATCGCACCAACTCTCTAAAATAATACTTATTCTGTGCCAGGGTTAAGAAATATTCTTGCCTCAACTCCTCCAGATACTCCTGGGGCAGGAGGCCGTTACTGGCCTTCAAGTTTTTGTATAACGAGAGAGATAGCCCCTCCCCCCTGGCCATCTTTATTATGCCTCTCCAATCGTAGGGTGCGTCCCGCCTGAAAGATGGCGGATTTGCAACTTGACGTACCCTGGAGGCTGAGCATAGAGATACGAGTTGCAAAAGCTCACTCTGATATTCTGAGACAGGTTCTCTTTGGATATTGTTCATAGACATAGGTTGTCTGTCTAAGGTGGGCCGAGTAGTAAGGTGCGTTAAGACGCACCCTACACTACTGAAGCAATCCCGCTCAACCATGACTAGATTGCCTCTCCGCCTCAGGCGGATCGCTGGATAGGAAGTAGTGGGCGGTTAGGTGTCTGATTTTGTCCATTGACACAGTCAATGGACTCCAAATATATGGAGTCCAGCGACTGTGTCGCTGGATGTGGAGTTCAGTCCGTCTCAGGCGGATTCGCCCCTACATGTTGACTCTATCAATTTGCAGGCCTCTTCCAGGTCTCCCATCTCCAGTGTATAACACCGCGCCCTTCGTACAAGCCCTGTGAGTATCTTTAGACCCCTATCTGGAAAGAGCTGGGCATTCCAACACCTTTGCAGTAGGGCCACGGCTGCCCTGGCGCCGCCAATGGGTTTCAATACTACCTTACTCTTAGGGACATATTTGGGGAATATAATCCAATCCACCTTACACCGGGCATCCCCGGGGATTACTGCACCATCCTGGGGCACAATGTATTGCCACCTCTGCCCTTCGCCACGGTAACGATAGGTCTTGAAACTCTTACTGACCTCTTGACGGAGGGGCCTGGACCAACGCCACACGTAAATGGGCCTCTGGAATGGCACCACCTCCGTAGTCTCATGGTGGATAGCGCTCACCTCATCAGTAAGATATTTATAACCGTGGTTCGTAAGCCCCAGCGTAAGGGTGGTCTTTCCGCTCTCTGACTTCCCTGGTAAGAGGATAGCCCTACCATTTTTTACTACGGCACCGGCGTGGACTAGCAGGTAATCCTTCACGTGTCCATAACAGCTTGCCCTTATCTCGTCCATCAGGAAGGGGCATAAATGATAGTCTCTCGTTAAACGGTAAATAATGCGACCCTCCTGCTCTATCTGCAAACATCTCTTCTTCTTCATCACCTGGAACCTTACCACTGGTGGTTCTCCATTTGCAGGGGTAGCCAGGGCTGAGGTAAGCTCACAGAATTCTCTTCGGAAAGACTCGTGGTTTGTGGTTATCTCTATCGGGAGGGAGAGTACCTTTATATTGAGTGTGGATAGTGCTGGGGTCGCCGCCTTCACCTCTACGCCTCTTCCAGAAGGCCTTTCCTCTGGAACTCCTCAATGGTCTTGGTAACGTCCCTTTCCACTTGAACGGGGTCGGTCTCCAGTACACTGATGACCTCCTCCGCTATCTCCTTGGGGGTATGATTTCCATCTAATAACTCCCAGATAATGCCTGCCATAGGATTCAGGTGGTGTACATTATGGTTCTTTGGGTCATAAATAACTACCTCATCTTCCACAGTCTCATTGATGAGGTCTATCCGTGTCTTTGGCCTTTCTTTCATCCCTTTTTCTCCATGCCCCTCCATAAGCCCGGTGTAGGGGTTATACTGACAGTGTGGGTTCTTGGCCAGCAGTTTACCAGTGGTAGTCAGTGCCAGGGCACTGCAGTTAAAACACCCGTAGCGGAGTTCACAGTCCTTACAGGTCTCCACCTCATCCAGGGTTATCTGCCACAGCCTTTGGACGGTTTGGCCTTGTATAATCTCTTCCAGCCGCATCTCGGGGAATTTACCTACTGGCATCTTCCTGGTAAAGATGCATGGGTACGCCGCCCCATCACTGGCTATGAGTATCTCACCCCTCCAGCAGGTAATCCAGGCAGACTTATCCTCACAAAATCCACGTATGCCCTCGGGCGAGGATGGCATGTACAGCACCGGCGCCTTCTTCGCCACGTCTACATCCAGACGGGTTGACTCTGCCCTCCCCCTCCCAGTAGGCCGTACATAATCGTACCCTATCTCCTTCAAACCCAATCCCTTCAAGAACTCTCTGGTGTCTTTAAAGTGGGAGAGGTTTTCCTTCATAAGGGTTACGTTTGCCCTCACAGGTATCTGGTAGTCCAGGAGTGACTTTATACCCTCTACTGTCCGCCCAAAGCTCCCAGGACTCCTGGTAATCCCATCGTGCGTCTCGGGGTCGTAGGAGTAAATGGATAATGCCACCTTCACCCCTAAGGTAGCCAACTTCCGCAACAACCCTTCCTCAAGGCGGGTGGCATTGGTAAAGACCTCTATCTCTCTGTACTGGCAAGACTTTGCGTGTTCAACAAGCTCAGTGAGCCAGGGGCATAGGGTGGGTTCACCTCCCGTCAACTGGACCTCCTTTGCGCCCAGTTGCGCACCCTCCTCAAGTATCTCCTTCCACTGTCCCAGGGAAAGCTCCTTCGGGCGACTCATCCCCGCCTCCGCATAACAGTGGGCACAGGAGAGGTTGCAACTTTGGGTGAGTTCCAGCCATATACAATTAAGTCTACGTAGGGACGTATTGCAATACTCCCCTATGACTTTTTGGTAGGAAAAGGGGCTACTGCCGCCTCCCTCCCGAAACCCCTTACCACCTGTCACCGCATACTGACCAAGTGCAGGATGTATGGCCAAGTAACTCCTGAGCACCTGGAGGGCCTCTCCACTAATGGACGAAGGTTTAGAGGCCTGCAGTGATCGGAACGAATCTACCTGTAGACCTGCTAAAGGCATAGACTGAACCCCTTCCGCTCCATCCCCCAGCGCGCTAGCCACCAGTGGGTTTACGGAATAGATCTCCCTCTTCTTTAGGTCGTACAAGGCAGAATTGACAGGTCCTCTTACCAGGAAGATGTGGCCTTTTGCGGGGTCAATCTCATTAACCATAGTAATCTATCACCGCTCCTTCGTAACCCCTTCATCCACCTGAGGCGGCCCCAGGACTTCGGCTCATGGCTACGACTCAGGACCTTGACGCTAGCTTGAGTTTGGGCGGGCACAGTACAGGGCCACATACAGCAAGGGCCTCACGGCTCGCAACCAGAGTTGTGATTATCGGGATGCTGTATGCACCTAACTTCAGGAGCCTGCGGCGGGTCTTTTGCCTCTGTTCTTCAAGGTTATCGGTAGGTTCTTTGGACACTGGCGACCTCCTTCTATCGGACCAAATACATACATAAATAATTAAGGTTATTGTACTAGCAACTGGAGGGCTGTCAAGGATAATTGCTTGCCCGTTTAGTAGGGGCGACCCGCCGGGTCGCCCCTACACAACCCTGGCCTCTTTTCCCATTGACAGTCCTTTCCTGCCTCTATATAATTTTGCAGGTGGCAAGAAATAGTCCCTCTTAATGAAGCAGTTCTGGAAGACTAAGAATAGCCTTGCATTTTCCTTCTACGTATGGAAGATACCCCTTTTCCTCCTCATTCCGGCACTGGTTGTCCTTGCCCTCGCCGTAAGCCTGCCCTTGATGTTGCTAAAGAAAAAGGCACCCAATCTGGAAACACTATGTAAACCTGAGGCCCCTGAGAACCACTGGCGATACATAGTGCTTCACCACAGTGCCACCCATGAAGGCTCAGCGGCCCGTTTTGACACCTTCCACCGGGAGGTAAGGGGGTGGGGAAATGGTCTCGGCTACCATTTCGTCATCGGAAATGGGACTGATTCCAGAGACGGTGAGATAGAGGTAGGTAAACGCTGGAAGGAGCAGCTCTCCGGTGCCCATGCCGGCGACTCCCGGTACAACCGCATGGGTATAGGTATCTGCCTTGTGGGGAACTTTGAGAATGGGGACAAACCCACCAGGCGACAGATTAAGTCCTTGATAAACATTATCAGTTACTTATCGCAAAGGTACGATATCCCCCGGTCCTCTATTGTTTTGCATAAGGACGTCCACGATACGGCCTGCCCCGGGAAGAATTTCCCTTACAAGAAGGTAATGAAGAGCTTGAGGTACCTGGCCTCCAGGGAGGGACCTAAAGACAGCAGCAGTAGGGACAGACCTCTAGGTCTGTCCGTTTCTCCAGGTCTGCCCATTTCGGACAGGGCTAAAGCCCTGTCCCTACAATTCCAGGCAGGGGATGAGATTTAAAAGACTCCATCCGTGGCGGGTAGGCTACCAGGAGGCGGTAGACATACAGGATAGGCTGAGGAAATCCCTCATCCTCACGGACGGTAGCACCACCTTGCCCCGTACCATAGCAGGGGCAGACGTGGCTTATAGTAAGCGGACCAACCAGGTATACGCTGGGGTAGTAGTCTTTGACTTTAAGGGCATGAAGCCCCTGGATAAGGCCAGTGCCGTGCGTAAGGCCAGTTTCCCATACATCCCTGGTCTCCTTAGTTTTAGAGAGGCACCAGCCCTCCTGAAGGCGTTCAGTCTCCTTAAGACCAAACCCGATGTGCTGCTATTTGACGGGCAGGGTATTGCCCATCCCAGGGGCCTCGGCCTGGCCAGCCATATGGGACTCCTGCTGGATAGGCCCTCCGTGGGCTGTGCCAAGTCTGTACTAGTGGGGGGGTACGACCCTGTGGGCGTTGAGGCAGGCTCCTATTCTTACCTCCTCTACAAAGGCAAGCGGGTAGGGGCGGCAGTAAGGACTAGGAGCAGGGTGAAGCCAGTCTTCGTCTCTCCCGGGCACAGAATCAATTTGCCCTCTTCCATAAAGATAGTCCTCAGGAGTTGCAGGGGCTACAGACTCCCGGAACCCCTGCGTCAGGCCCATAACCTGGTCAGTCAATTGAGGTCCGTTTCCGAGGGTAAATACACGATAAAATGAGATTACTCCGCTCCCCCTTCTCCGCGGACGTCTTGTCCCTTCTATTCCTGGCCATCGCTACTAACACCCCCTGCATGGCCCAACATTCAAGGGTAGTGTACCTGGTACCTGTAGGTAAGGTGGAGAAAGGTCTTCTAAAGGAACTGGCTCAGTCCCTGAGAGACAAGTTAGGGGTGGCCGCTGAGATAGGGGAACCAGTAGAGATTTCAAAGGCGGCCTTTGACCAGGGGCGCAACCAATACAATTCCACGAGGGTCCTGCAGGGCCTGGAGACGACCAGACCCCGTATTGGTAGGGGCAGGGTAACCCTGCCCCTACTCCTGGCGGTAACGGAGGTAGACCTCTTTGTCCCTAACCTCAATTTTGTCTTTGGGGAGGCCCTCCCGACTAAAGACATGGCTATCATATCCCTCTGCCGCCTCAGGCAGGAATTCTACGGAAAACCAGCAGATACTACCTTATTAATGGAGAGGACGGTCAAGGAGGCCGTACATGAGCTTGGCCACGTCTGGGGCATGAGACACTGTCCCGACCCCCACTGCGTCATGTTCTTTTCTAATAGTCTTCCGGATACGGATAGGAAACCGGACACCTTCTGTAAACGTTGCAATGGGCTTCTGAAAGACAATGTCCAGGAGTGACAGAAAATCCGCCTCGGGCAGATTACCATACGCAGTTGTATGTCTTCTATTCATACTATTGGTTGTGGCCTTTTATTACACCAGGTCCACAACGGAGGGAAAGGAGCTTTACCAGTTAAAAGTTGCTGGGAAGGTGATTACCGTGGAATTGGCCCGTACACCCAGTGAACGTGGTCTAGGACTGATGTACAGGCGACAGCTCCCCGAAGACTACGGTATGCTCTTTGTGTTCCCAGAGGAGGATTATCTCACCTTCTGGATGAAGAATACCCATATACCCCTTTCCATTGCCTTCATATCAACTGAGGGCACAATCACCCAGATTGAGTCCATGGAGCCACTCAGTCTTAGTAGTCATGACTCTAAAGAAAAGGCGAGGTACGCCTTAGAGATGCTGGAGGGATGGTTTGAGAGGCACAACGTAAAGGTGGGGGACAAGGTGGAGCTACCACCTGAGAGAGTAAGCAGTAGGCAGTAGGGGCGGGGTGACCCCGCCCCTACTTACTTTGTTATGCAGGTTGACTTTGGTATGTTTTTACTCTAAATTGGGGATAATTTCGGGCTGAGAAAAGGAGATTATGCGGATAAGGGCAGTAATCTTTGACCTGGATGATACACTCTTTGACTGCACAGGTCTACTGGTAGAGGCCTCTCGGCGTCGGGCGTCCAGGGCCATGGTGGGACAGGGTCTCCCTGTCAGCGAAGAGGTAGCCTACGAACTCCAGAAGACCGTGGCAGAAAAACTTGGGCCCTCTTCCCTGGTCTTTGACGAGATTGCCCGCATGTATGGTATGGGACAGGGCCTGGTGAAGGCCGCCCTTCAGGCCTATAACAGCAGTGAGGTCTCTAATGTACAGCCCTTCCCTGACGTAATCCCTACCCTGAGACAATTAAGGCTGGAGAAATACAAACTCCTCCTGGTCACCACCGGGGTCCATACCAGGCAGGAAAAAAAGATAGAACTCCTGGGCATTGCCCCCTTCTTTGACCAGATAATCATTAACGACCAGGAGGTGGGCCTGCTCCTGGAGGACTGTTACAGGGGACTACTAAGGAAATATGACCTCATGCCCGGGGAGGCTGTGGTAGTAGGAGACCGCATTGATGCCGAGATACGGGTGGCCAAAAACATGGGCACGTTCGCCGTACAGATGCTCCACGGCCGCTACAAATCGGAACCTCCCCGACAGGAGAGTGAAAAACCCGACTACAGGATAAACAAGATGTATTCCCTCCCCACCATCCTTGAGTTGATAAACATGGGCAAATTCCCGGATAGGCTCAAAATAGTGGCAGTGGGTGGAGGGACAGGTCTCCCGATGGTGCTCCAGGGACTAAAGACCTTCAGTAGAAACCCCACGGCCCTGGTCACCGTTACCGATTCAGGCAGGAGCTCTGGCCAGTTAAGAGAAGAATACGGCATGCTCCCGCCCGGTGACGCCAGGAACTGCCTGGTAGCCCTCTCTGAGACGGAAGAACAACAGGAAGACCTCTACAAACTCTTCCAGTACCGCTTTGACAGGGGGTCCCTCAAGGGGATGAGCCTAGGTAATCTACTCATGACCGCATTAACGGATATGACGGGGAGTTTTGAACTAGCCATTAAAAAGGCCAGCAAGATACTGGCCATAAGCGGTAAGGTGCTCCCCTCCACACTGGAGGATACCCATATATGTGCAGAACTGGCCGACGGTACCATAGTAGAAGGGGAATTCAACGTACGACAACCAGGGAAACCCCCCATCAAGAGGGTACTATTAAAGCCTAACAACGTAGAACCCCTGCCTGATGCCTTAGAGGAGGTCTCTAATGCAGACATAATCGTCCTTGGTCCGGGGAGCCTGTACACAAGCGTTATACCCAACATCCTGGTAAAGGGACTGCGAGAGGCTATCAAAAACTCCCATGCCGCCAAGATATACGTCTGCAACATAGTCACCCAGCCTGGTCAGACGGACGGCTACACCCCCTCCGACCATATAAGGGCACTGATTGTCCACCTGGGGGAGGACGTCCTTGACTACGTCCTGGCAAACAACTGTATGCCCAAGAAAGATGTACTGGAGAAATACGAGCGTGAAGGGGCCAGGATGGTCCGCCTTGACCCGGAGGCCCATAATCTGTTTGTGAAGATAATTGAGACTGACCTGATAGAAGACCTTGAGACGCCCAGGGTCCTGTGGGAGAAACAGGACCTCTTGAGACATGACCCCGATAAGCTGGCCAATGCCATATGCAGGGTATACGCCCGACTCCCCCTCTTCCCCGTCCGATAAAGACAAGGAATTGCAAATTGGAGATTTTAAATTTGAAATTTGTACCTGGCATTTTCCAATTTCTAATGAGTTTCTCAGGATACGGGTCTCTGAAAATGTCTATGAGCGCCCCCGGTCCAATCCCCTCTAGAAAGAGGGGATAAAGGGGTGTGTACTAACACACCCCCGGCCCCTCTTAATAGAGGGGAGAAAAGATATGCAGATAAAGGCCCTAATCTTTGACCTGGATGACACCCTTTACGACTGTTCCAACACCCTTTCCAGGGACAGGAGGCGGGAGTTGGCCAGGGTTGTGGCCAGATATAAGGACTGTTCAGAGAAAGAGGCCCTGAAAGTCTTGCAAGGGGACGAGGAGGTACGTAAATATGGGCGTTACGAGGGCCTGGCCCACCGTTTAGGTCTGCCCCCCGGCTTCCTGAACGAGATTCAGGCTGTACTACAGAGGTCTCCAGACCTGAGTCAGATTAGACTATTCCCCAACGTCCCCCCCACCCTGCAGGCCCTTAGAGGACGAGGATTGAAGATATTCCTGGTTACCTCCGGGAACCTGGAGGAACAAGAGGCCAAACTAAACCAACTGGGGCTAAAGCCACTACTGGACGAGGTGATGATAGTGAAAAGAGATGGAGAGGGTAAGGCTAAAGGAGATTGCTTCCAGCGTCTCATGAAAAAATACCACCTTACCCCAAAAGAGGTAATGTGTGTGGGAGACCGCATAGAAGACGAACTCGCCGCCGCCGCGGCCCTTGGAATGACCACCGCCATGTTACGGCACGGCCAGCACTACGAGAGGTTTGCCAGTTCTTCTCAGAAAGAAATGGAACCAGACTTCTTTATTAAAAATATTGGCGAGCTTCTTGGCCTGCTGTCCTGAACCACTTATTTAAATCTACAGCAGTAGGGGCACGGCATGCCGTGCCCCTACCTTTTATTTTCAGAAATCCTTCAATATGCTAAACCAAATACGATTGTCAAACGTATCTCTTCCGATAATGGGAAATTCCACCCCTGGCATAAGCCAGAATTCGCGTCCCAAATTCCATCTGGCGCCGGGCAGGATGCTTACGACAGTAACGTCATGGCGGGCCCCCACATCTGAGCTTCCGTTGATTTCGGTAAACAAGGTAAAATTCCCCAGGAGAGGCTTATATTTGGGGGTTATGGTCTTTGTCACTGCTGCACTATAATTAACTGTGGTATCCGGGTCTGCGTCGGTGGTACCACCCACGGGGATATTAAAGCCGAAGAAGCCGTGGAGGGCGAAGCGTCCACCAAGGTCTCTCCAAAGGCCAAGACCAGGGCTTATAACGGTCTTGCCTCCTCCCAACCCGCGGTCTTTATCTCCTGTAGGAAATTTTACGTCCAATAAAGATAGAAGAGTGGTGTTACGTGTCTCAAGGAACATTATCCTGGATATGAATGAAGTATCGCCAGGGCCACTATGGTCATCACCGTCATCAGGAGATACAAACGAGACACTTGGTTCAACTTCTATTAAAAGTCTTCTGCTGACGGGCATTTCAAATTCAAGCTCCCATTCATGTTCATCTAGCTTGCCGCTGTCTGCATTGTTGGTGAATGAGTAATTCATGCGCACTTCACGCTCAAAGACGGTGGCGGGAATTTTGAGAAGCCTGAAGCGTGGGGACTGGGCTGGGCCTTCCATAGGTTCTTCCCACCAAGAGAATTTCCATCCCTCGGAGAAGAAATTGGAAAGAGCAAGGTCGGGTCTCTTTTCGGACGTTGCTTGAGCCTGCAAAAAAGTAGGAAATAAGATGATGGTAAGGATGTAAAAAGATAAAAAATACGTGCAGGCAAAAAGTCTATACCGGGAAACAGACTTTATTAATACCGCGCAGAAAATCATGGGCTTCTCTTTTACTTCCGCAGATTTTCCTAAATGGCCATGCCTATGATTATCCCTTCAAAGACAATCCTCCCGTCCACCACCCCCTGACACTCAAAGGTGGCACGACGGGGCCTGAGTTCTATGTTCCTGGCGATAAGGATTAGCTTGTCTCCGGGTAAGACTGTGCCCCTGAACTTTACCTTGTCCACCCCGCCAAAACCCAGGAATCTGTCGTCAGGGATGCACTTCTTATAATAAAAGGTACAGAGTTGGGCCGCCGCCTCCACCATGAGAATCCCCGGCATAAGGGGCCTGCCAGGGATATGTCCCCGAACCCAGAACTCCTCCCTACCCACGTCCTTGTAGCCTATGATGAGCTTATTGTCCGGGTCAAACCTCAGTATCCCCGAGAGTTGCTCCATCTCGTGCCGATGAGGGTTCACCCCCCTGATTTCTTCCAGGGTTATAACCGGGCGGTCTACGTCAATCCCAGTAAGGTCTGCTAAGAATTTTGGTGTCACCTTCTCTCATCCACCTGGGGTGGGGCATACCTGCCTTGCCACCTTCTCTTTTATGAGTTTAAAGGAATACTCAAGGGCCTCGTCTATTTTGCCAGCGTCTTTACCACCCGCCTGGGCCATATCAGCCTTCCCTCCACCACCCCCACCAATGACCTTGGCTACGTCCCTGGCAATCTCTGAGGCGTTGAGCCCCTTCTTTACGAGCTCCTTACCAATATATACGATTATTACTGCCCGTCCATCCTCCTTTGTCCCCAGTACCGCCGCCATGGAGGGCATCCCCTTTATGTAGTCAATAATCTTTCTCAGGTCGTCCACCCTGAGGGCCTCAAGTTTCTGGACGATGACCCTCACTCCATTGACCTCCCTGGCCTCCTTGAGTAGGCCCTCGGCCATGAAGTCCCTCAACTGGTCTCCCATTGTGCCTTTTTCGAGCCTCTTCATCTCCCCCAGTAGTACCTCTACCCTCTGGAGCACTGCCCCTTCAGGGACTTTCAGGGTGGTGGATAGCCTCTCCAGCACCCCTTCAGTCTCTCTAACCCTCTGAAGGGCGGCTGGGCCTGTAAGGGCCTCTATACGGCGGATGCCAGCCGCCGCAGAGCCCTCGCTTGCCAGTTTAAAGAGACCCACCTCCCCACTCCGTTGGAGGTGGATCCCCCCGCAGAACTCCTTACTATAACCCCCGATGTCCACCAGGCGGACCCTCTCCCCGTACTTCTCTCCGAAGAGGGCAATGGCCCCCCTCTTCCTGGCCTCCTCTATGGGCATCTCCTCTGCTGTCACAGGGGCGTCTTCCCTGATACACCCATTAACCATATCCTCTACCCTGACTAGCTCTTCTCTTGTGAGGGACTGGAAGTGGTGGAAGTCAAATCGCAACCTATCTGGGGCTACCTGGGAGCCTGACTGCTCGGCATGGTCTCCAATCACCTTCCTCAATACGTGATGGAGTAAATGAGTAGCAGTGTGACTGCGGCTTATCGCCTTTCTCCTCTCCAGGTCTACCTGACACTGGAGCTTGGTTCCTGGTTTTAGCGTACCTTTAAGTACCTTCGCATGGTGGAGAAAGAAGCCCTCGGCACGCTTTGTATCCAGGACCTCAAGTTCCACCTCCTGTCCTCTGAGGTGCCCTGTGTCTCCTACCTGCCCCCCTGCCTCCCCGTAGAAGGCCGTGCGGTCCAGTACCACCTGCACCATCTCCCCCTGGGCGGCCCTGGATACCAGGGTATCGTCCTTTAATATCCCTGCAACCTGGGCCTCTACAGCACCCCCTTGATGGGCCAGGAATTCCGTTGCCCTGACCGTCTCCTTTAGTTGGGCAATGGGCCCTACGTCAAAGACCGCCTGGACAAGGCCGGAAGCACTGCGGGAGAGGCTAATCCTGTCCTTCATGTACTTCTCGTAACCATGGGTATCCACCTTGAGGCCCATGGATTCGCAATAGTCTATGGTGCTGTCCAGGGGGAAACCGTAGGTATCATAAAGGCGGAAGGCCTCCTCTCCAGACAGGGTCTTCTCTCCGCCCTTCTTTAATCCTGCCACCACCTCTTCCAGACGCTGGATACCCTGGGTGTAGGTACTAAGGAATTTTTCCTCCTCATTCTTTATTATCCTGGCAATGTTATCTCTTCGTTGGCTTACCTCTGGGTAAGGCTTTGCCATTACCTCTGTAATAGTGGGAACAAGTTTATAGAGGGCGGCCTCTTCCAGCCCGGACAGGCCCATGGCGTCTCTCACCGCCCGCCTCAGCAGTCTCCTTTCCACGTAGCCCCTGCCCTCATTACTGGGCAGTACCCCGTCGGATATGCAAAAGACTACGGCCCTCATGTGGTCGGCTATCCTGCGGAAGAGCCTGCCTTCCTCTGAGCTGGAGACGTATCGCTTGCCTAGAATCTCTTCTACGTTGCGTATAATCGGGGTGAATAGGTCTATCTCAAAATTGGTATACGTCCCCTGCATGACCCTGGCAATCCTCTCCAGGCCCATGCCTGTGTCTATACTCCTATGTTCCAGCGGTTCCAGCTTCATCTCTCCCACACGGTTAAACTGGACGAATACCAGGTTCCACACCTCTACGAACCGCTCACAGTGTGGGCAGTTGGGCTGGCAGTCCTTGCGTCTGCAGCCCGCCTTCTCCCCCTGGTCATAGAAAATCTCTGAGCATGGGCCACAGGGGCCATTGGGGCCCAGGGAGGGGGCGTTAGAGGGCCAGAAGTTTTCCTTCTCTCCAAAACGGAGGATTTTGTTGGGGGGAAGGCCAATGGTCTTATTCCATACCTCAAAGGACTCCTCGTCCTCCTTGTAGATGCTGGCGTACAGGCGTTCCGGGGCCAATTTTAACTCCTCTAACAGGAATTCCCAGGCCCACTGGATGGCCTCCTTTTTGAAGTAATCGCCGAAGGAGAAGTTCCCCAGCATCTCAAAGAAGGTGTGGTGGGAAGAGGTCTTACCGACGTTCTCAATATCCCCCGTGCGGAGACACTTCTGACAGGAGGCGGCCCTGGTAAATTCCAGTTTCCCTTTACAGAGGAGCATGTCCTTAAACTGGTTCATCCCTGCCCCTGTGAAGAGGAGTGTGGGGTCAAGGGTGGGTACCAGTGAGTCGCTGGGTACCACCGTGTGGCCCTTCTTCTGGAAAAACTGAAGGAATCTCTGCCTGAGTTCGTCGGTTTTCATCTGGTTAGAGAAGGCAGTAAGGAGCAGACAGTAGGGGCAGGGTTACCCTGCCCCTACTACTTACCGTTACTATTCACTCCGAGGCGGCTGCCTTTGGTTGCTCGGAAGGCGTCTTCTTGAGTATGCCCTTTCTCAACTCCTCCAGTACCTTCGGGTTCTGTTCAAGATATAGTTTGGAGTTTTCCCTCCCCTGTCCCAGGCGGAGGTCCCCATAGGAGAACCATGCGCCGCTCTTCTCCACCAATTGATTCTCAAGGGCCAGGTCCAGGACGTCCCCCGCCAGGGATATACCATGGTTAAACATTATATCAAACTCTGCCTTCCTGAAAGGAGGGGCTACCTTGTTCTTTACCACAGCCGCCCTTACCCTGCTTCCAAGAGCCTGTTCTCCCTCCTTTATGACCCCAATCTTGCGTATCTCTATCCGCACGGAGGCATAAAACTTGAGGGCACGGCCTCCGGGGGTGGTCTCAGGATTGCCAAACATCACCCCAATCTTCTCCCTTATCTGGTTTATAAAGATGAGGGAGGTATGGGTCTTGGACACTATACCTGAAAGCTTCCTTAAGGCGTGGGACATGAGCCGGGCCTGGAGTCCTATGTGGGTATCCCCCATCTCCCCCTCTATCTCAGCCCTGGGTGCCAGGGCCGCCACGGAATCTATTACTATGATATCCACCCCATTAGAACTTACCAGCTTTTCGGCAATATCCAGTG
>MHYW01000135.1:3993-18598 GCA_001828545.1 Planctomycetes bacterium RIFCSPHIGHO2_12_FULL_52_36 | reverse complement strand
CTGGGCGAGGTGAAGGGGTGGTGGATGGAGACGTATCTGCCCACGGTCTCGTCAAACTCCAGTAAGGGGAAGTCCGTTACCCAGGTGAAGCAGTACTCTTCACCCTTGATTAGATTTAGCCTCTTTGCCAGGTTGAGTCTGAGCTGGGAGAGGCTCTGGGAGACTATCTTTTCCCTGTCGGCCACAAAGAGGAGGAGGTCGCCGGGCCTAGCCTCCATACGTTCCCGTATCTGTGCCTGGAGGCCCTGGGGGAAGAATTTGGTTATGGGGGAGGCCAGACCGCCCTCTTCCACCTTGAACCAGGCAAGGCCCTTTGCCCCGTGCTGTCCCACAAAGCCCGTGAGTTCCTCTATCTCCTTCCTGGAGAAGGCGCCACAGCCCTGTGCGTTGAGTCCCCTTACAAGCCCGTTCCTTTCAACGGTCTCCTTGAATATCCTGAATTCAGAGCCTTTGGCCAGGTCGGTAATCTCTTTTATGGTCAGGCCGAAGCGGATGTCGGGGGCATCACTGCCGTAGAGTTCCATTGATAGAGAGTAGGGGAGTCTGGGGAAGGGGGTGGAGACCTTTTTCCCCAGGAGTTTCTCAAAGACCTCTACCATGAAGCCCTCTATAATGGACATGACGTCCTCCTCCTCTACGAAGGACATCTCCATGTCAAGCTGTGTAAATTCAGGCTGTCGGGTGGCCCTCAGGTCCTCGTCCCTGAAACACCTGACAATCTGGAAGTACCTGTCAAGGCCGGCTACCATAAGAATCTGCTTGAATAGCTGTGGTGACTGGGGGAGGGCATAAAAGGCGCCCGGGCTCATGCGGCTGGGTACCAGATAATCCCTGGCACCCTCGGGCGTGCTCTTCGTCAAAAACGGTGTCTCTACCTCTATGAAACCCTGGGAGTCCAGATACTGACGGATGAGCTGGCAGAGCCTGTGGCGGAATATAAGGTGGTTCTGCATGGTGGGCCGTCTCAGGTCCAGGTATCTGTAACGGAGGCGGTGCTCCAGGGAGACGTTTGCCCCTTCCTCTACTTCAAACGGTAACGTCTCAGAGCGGTTGAGTATATCAAGTTCCATGGCGTAGAGTTCTATCTCCCCGGTGGGCAGGCGGGGGTTTACCGTCCCTGGGGGTCTCTCCCTGACCTCCCCCCTAACCGCCACCACAAACTCCGCCCTGAGTTCGCCGGCCTTTTCGTGGAGTCCTTTTCCGAGTGCGGGGTTGAAGACCACCTGGGTTAGGCCGTAGCGGTCTCTAAGGTCTATGAATACCAGCCCGCCATGGTCCCTCCGGCTTGCCACCCATCCCGTGAGGATGGCCTCCTTACCGACCTCCGACTTACGCAGTACCCCGCAGGTGTGTGTACGTTTTAGCATGGCTAATTCTTACAGCCTTTCCCATGTATCTCTGTCTATCTTTGCCAGCCTGAGGACCCTTGAGAGTAGCTCTCTGCCTATATCACCCTTGTGGGGGTTAGGGACGCTCAAAGTAATTTCTCCCTTTACCATAAACTGGTGTTTTCCACCGGAATAAGGCCCCTGAAAACCCAATGCCCTTAGATACTTTATCAAGTCCTTTCTCTTTATGGGACCAAACTGGGGCATTAAGCCAGCTCTTTTATTCTTAACTCGATTCCTTCCACAATTGGTAGTGCCAGGTTACGGGAGACTCGGAAGAGTATCCATTCCTCCAGAACCTCCTGCAGTTCTTCTCGGCACCGCTCAAGGGTCTCTGCATTTGCGTAGACACCCTCAAAACCAGGAATCTCGCCGTAGAATGTCCCGTCGTCGGAAAGGATTTCATACCTGGCCCTTTTCATTGCGGCAATGATGTATTCAGTCAACATTTTATTTTAACCTCAAAGTTTAACTTGTGCAGTACCCCGCAGGTGTGTGTGCGTTTTAGCATGTCCTCTCTCGCCTCTTAAGTGTCCGCTTCCCTGCATGTTTAATAGTGGCCTACAATTACAGGGTCATTATAACACCCAGGGGGTAATATTCAAGATTAAGGGAATAGGGGGTAGGGAAAATGCCAAAGCTCAAATTACAAATGAAATTCAAATGCCAATTTGAAATTTGGATTTTTGTTGCTACCCCCTAATCCCTAGTTTACATATCCCTTTACTTGATTTTACGGACATTTTCTGTATCCTGTGGTGTAGCTATGGTAATATTGGGACGGCTGTTTCAGATAGTAGGGATGCTGTTGTGTCTGGAGGCCTTGTATTTTGGCATATTCCAGGAATCAATGGGCAAGGAGATGATGTTATTCATATCGGGCGGTGTGGTTTTTCTTCTTGGCAGGTTCGTAGAGGGCAGGGCCAGCTAAAGCCGAAAGATTCTCTGGAATCTGCCTACTTCTTTTCAGGGGATTTGAGTTTTTTGGTGGCCTTTACTACACCTTCTACCTCTTCTTCCCCTTCCTTCCTATAAGTCTCTGGCCAGACGTAACGGCGGAACAGGACGTGGAAGGCAAAAAAGCCCAGCACCAGTATCATGATGACCAGGCCTGCTACTATGGCTTGTAATAGGTGCATACCCGAGATTATAATAAATTCAACAAAATTGTAAATAGACTGCCTCAATCTAAATAATGAAAAGCTACCTCTCTCTGGGAATATTCTTGGCCTGTTATGCCGGATTTGTCTTCTTCCCTAGATGGAGGAGTTGGTGCGCCTGTGCAGGGGCACTCTTTCTTACACTCCTGGTGCTCGGTCCCTGGCATGCTCTAGCGTCCATAAATTGGAATGTAATGATGGTCTTTACGGGGGTGATGATTCTCGCTGAACTCCTCATCTTCTCACGACTACCTTCCTGCTTGGCTGAATATATGGTCAACAGGGTCAAAATACCTTCCTTAGCTATGCTCTCGTTATGCGGGCTGGCAAGTTTTTTATCCATCTTTCTAGAGAATGTAGCCACTGTGCTTATCGTAGCCCCTATAGCCCTAAGTATAACCGAGAGGTTAAAGATGCCACCCACTAAATTATTGATAGCCCTGGCTATCTCCTCTAATCTGCAAGGGACGGGCACCCTTATAGGCGACTCCCCCAGTATGATACTGGCGGGCTACGCAAAACTGACCTTCAACGACTTCTTCTTTCATGCCGGGAGACCAAGTATATTTTTTGCCGTCCAGGCGGGGGCAATAGCCACCCTGCCCGTACTTTATTTCTTCTTCAGGGTGTTCCGTAAACCCGGAGTGTCTATACAAGTAGAAAGGGTACGTTCCTGGATGCCTGTTGGGCTCCTTGGGGGGCTCATCTTTAGCCTGGCCCTGGCCTCTTTCTGGAAGACAGATTTTCCTTACAGGAACGGCTCCATCTGCATGACCTTCGGTCTAGCAGGGCTACTGCTTTATAGGTTTAAATGGAGAGGTAGTTCAAGGGAGTTCATAAGGGGACTGGATTGGGATACCGGGCTGTTTCTTATGGGGGTCTTTGTCCTCGTTGGGGGACTCTCCGCTACGGGCTGGATTGATGAAATTACCCGCCTGGTAGAGAGGGTCTCTGGAGGAAACCTCCTTAGGGCATACCTCACAATAATAGGGCTTTCAGTGATCTTTTCTGCCTTTATAGACAACATCCCTTTCGTGATGATAATGCTCCCTGTAGTTGATAAAGTAGCCCAGGATGTACGTGGCCCTTCCATTCTATTGATGTTTGGCCTCCTTTTGGGTGCGTGTCTGGGAGGCAATATCTCCCCCTTTGGGGCCTCCGCTAATGTGGTGGCTGTGGGTATGTTACGCAGTAGAGGCATTGTTGTGACCGTACAGGAATTTGTAAGGATGGGGCTCCCATTTACCCTTTCGGCAGTAACGGCGGGATGTCTGCTCTTGTGGATGGTATGGGTGGGGCCACGGTTCAGCTACAGCCCAGGTGAGACTGAAAAGATGGCTGTAGAGGCACCAAGACATTTAACGGAAGAGGAAGAATTAAGGCATGCCATAGATTCTCTAAAAAAGATACTTGAGGAGTTTGAAGAAGAGATAGCCGAGGTCTTTGAAGAAGAGGATAAAAAGTAAGCTACGGAGGTAAAAAGAACCAAATGATTTGACGTTTGAGTCCGCCTCAGGCGGATAATTTGGATTTTAACGCTGTATCATCCCCAGTATCTCCTGGGCAGCTGTAGCCGAGGCCCCTGGCCGGGCAATATCCCCCATAATGCTAGAAAGTCCTTGCACCACCCCATCTCTCTTTCCCTCTCCGGTAAGTAATTCCAGGGCCTGCCGGGCAACCCAGGGGTAATCGTCTCTGTACATAAATTTTTCTGGCACAAGGAACCTCTCCGCCACGGTATTAACAAGGCTCAGAAAAGGGGTATCCATATAGGGTCTAGCCACAAAATAGGCAAAGGGTGTGACCCTGTAGGCAACAATCATAGGTTTTTGGTGATAGGCCACCTCCAGGGTAACCGTGCCAGAGGCAGTCAGGCATAGGGTAGCGGCCTCAATAATCTCGCCCAGGGAACCTACTACGGTCTCTGCGTCCAGACCGTACCTCTTCACCATAGTATGGATAAGCGGTAGGTGGTCTATATGCCCGCAAGAGATGAGGAATCGGCTTTCTGGGATTCCCTCCTTGATAAGCCCTGCGGCCTTGAGGAAGATGGGTAGGAGCTTCTTTATCTCCTGGGAGCGACTGCCCGGGAGTATGGAGATTAAAGGGCCTTTCCCTCCTGAGCTGAGCTTGTCCACCAATTCAGCATCCACCTCCCTCTTTGCCAGTTCGTCAAAAAGGGGATGGCCCACGTAGCACACAGGGATGCCTGCCCTAGTATAAAACCTTTCCTCAAAGGGATAGATAACCAGCACCTTACTAACCAACCTCTTTAGTTTCTTCACCCTCCAGGCCCCGTGGGCCCAGAGCTGGGGACAGATGTAATATACCACCGGTATATCCAACTTGCGTGCGGCCTGGGCGAGGTATAGATTAAACCCTGCGTAATCAATAAGGACTACCACCTGTGGCCGATGGGATTGGAAAAAATTCACACAATCCTTGTACACACCCCAGAGGGCAGGTATCCTGGTCAAGGTCTCTGCCCACATAACAGAGTGGTTATCCATTGAATGGAGGCAGTGGAGCCCTCTCTCCACCATCCTCTGCCTGCCCAGTCCATGGATTTCTACCCCGGGGGCACTGTCTAATATCTCCTTAATAAGGTTGGCCCCGTGCAGGTCCCCGGAGGCCTCACCGGCACTGATAAATATCTTCTTGTTAGTCAACGTTCATCCCCACTAAATATGCTATGGTCTTACCTACCAGATTTATCCCCAGAAATATAAAGGCGAAGCCCCAGACAAAGGCCCAGGAGTAAGACATATCAAAACAGAACCACCCGTATCTTACGTCCATAAAAAAGGCCAACAAGAGCGAAAAGGGGAAGAACACCAGTATCCCCGTCAGTAGAAAAAATATTACCCTGTGCTGAGGGAAAAAGATATCTGTAGCAACCCATATACCCAGCCCGTAGAAGGCAAATAAAAAAAAGAGACTCATCCCTATCTTGCCGCGAAAATACAAGAAGGCCGCAACACATAAGGTCAAGATGGCCAGGAAAAGGTGTAGCATCTTACGCCCCTGGGGTTTCAGCCCCTGGGTTTTGGGTCTCCGTCCTTCCGACCCGCCTGAGGCGGGATGACTGGCGCCCGGAGGCCAATCCGCCTGAGGCGGAACGGCCGACCGCCAGTCTCTTTATGCCGAAGGCCTTTAGCAAGGTGCGCCTCGCACGGGTCGTACCAGTTAGATAATCCCACCTCTTCCCTGCTAATAGGTTGCTTACCACCCTGACCTCTTTTAGCGTATCCAGTACCTCGGCCGTCTTTGTTGCCTGTGTTGCCGCCATCCTCGGGAGCCCTTTCTGGAGCAGCTTGTCCAACAGGTGCACCAGTATAGACACAAGGATGTAACCCTTCAAGTAAGCACCCCTGGGTGGTACAAAGGGGGGTATAGAGGGCCGCCCAAAGGCCGCCTCCGTTTCCAGAAGGCCTCTAAAGGCCCTTCTGGCCTTGTATGGGGTGGTCTTCCTGGCAATGTTTGTCCTTAGACAGACCTTTTGGTTGTCGTACTTGAAAGTAAGGTACCTCCTCCTGTACCTGCGGCGGACCTTCCGACTCCCTCTCAGAAAGGCCAGGTAGGGGATGGATTCCTTATCCATAAAGGCCACCCCGTCCCTTCCGAGGGTAGAGTACCGTGCAACGAGAACCCCCTTGGTATCCTTTAGTTCCTGGAGAATCTGTAGGGGCACGGCCCGCCGTGCCCCTACCACTTTCCTTGCACGAACCTTACACCCCGTCATACCGTTGCTACCCAGGGGGAGGGTTACCAGGTATCCATCCGCCTGAGGCGGATACACCTTTCCTCTGGAGGATACGGGGTTTATCTCTACGACACAGTAGGGGCGACTGTCAGCCTTAGGCGGCCCGCCCCTGAGCGGCCATTCCAGCCTGCCCAGAGAGTCCATACTATTTAGCAGTACCTTCCTCAACCTCCCCTGGCCCAGCCTCACCAGCCTCTCCGCCTCCGGGAGATACACCCTCTCCAACCAGCCTGAGATGGTGGCAGAACCACCGGTATATGCGGCTGGCCTGCACAACTTGTGGAAGACCATGGCCATTACACAACTCGCCCTCGGCCCCAAACCAGACTCCAGAACTTTTCTAAACCCTGAACCTTCCCATAAGTGTTTTAAGAGGAGTATATTCCCATACTCCTTCACCCGCCCGGCCTTTATCTCTCCTGCGGTTAAAAATTGTTTCCCTGAGAACCTGCTCAGAGACTTGACCAAACCGGTAAGGCCGGGACGTACCCTTTCCCACTTACCCATATTCCACAACACCCTCTGCCTTACCCTGCCGTTGGAACGGTAACTCTCCACCACCCTGAGATAGCAGTGGGTCTTTCTCCCCGTCTTGGTCTTTACCATGCGGACAAACATAGCTTACCTGAAGCCCCTAATTACAAACCTCAAATCCCCAATCTAAAACCTGCAATTTGCACTACTACTCCAGACAGAATACCCTGTGGTGAAGCTTATTTCCCTCACGTATCAACAACCTCATGCTCCCCACCAACTCCCCTTTACCATCTCCGTCTATATCGGCAAAGATGAACCTCTTAGCGGTAAAGGGCACATCGCAAGTCTTCCCATCCAGGGTAAATGTGCCGCCATTCACAAAATAATACTTGGCGTACTGGTATTTCATAACAGGTTGTCCATTCTTATTTATGGCATAAACAAATTCCGAATCGGCGGTAACCACCTCCAATTCTCCATCGCCGTCCAGGTCCGCTATCAAGGGATAGGTCCTCAAGAAGTTAGTGACCCCTGGGCCATTGGGCCATTTGCTAAAGTCTCCTCTTGGCACCTTGAAGCCCCATTTCCGTTCCCCGGTATCGCCCCTCAAACAGACCAGGGTATCAAAGGCGTCAAAGACTATCTCCTTTATGCCATCATTATCTATGTCCGCAAAGGCCCCTCCCCAGACTATATCCTCGTAAGGCATATTCTTGTCTCCTATGCGGGCCGGAATCCCCGTGTCATATTCCCACAGGAGGTTGCCATCCTTATCTATCAAGTAATACCTCTCAACGGTTCCAAAGGCTATCTCCTCTTCTCCATCATTGTTAAAGTCCCCCAGCAGAAAATGGGCAAAGCAGTAGCCAGTATTAAAGAACTTTCTCCAGACCCTCCTGGGAGAACGGTGCACCTCTATTATCACCTTGTCTCCAACCTTTGTTTCTGAAGAAAAACCTAACTCCAGTCCCTTAATAATCTCCTTGTTAGGCACGCCACCAGCTACTATGGGCTTAGGGATTCCACCGTTCACCGAGACCCTGTTAGTGCCGAAGAAATCCAGTTGATACCTGCCTACTTCCGGGTCTTCCTTTAGGGAGATGTGGGAGGTGGCCTGTAAAGGGGTGTTAGCGTACGGGCCAGGGGGGTTGTTCCAGAAGGTCATACTCTTGAGGGTGGGATTTGTCTCAATACAGATTATATCTACACTCATCCTCCCCTCCGGGTCAGGGGTCTGGTGCTGAAAGAGGAGCCTTGTGGGAACCTTTCCCTTTTTCTCTGAAAACCATACTGGGAAGTTTTGGGTAATAACCCCTTGGAGCCAATCGTAATCCCGCCCCCCTCTACAATCTCCCCCCTTGAATATCGCCAGACAATCTACCCCCTCCGTGCAGGGGAGGTCTCTATCCGTATAGGACCATAGTTCTTCTCCTGTCCTGGCATCATAGCACTCCAGCATCCTGAGCCCCCTGGTGGACATCACCACCAGTTCGTCCCTGCCGTCCCCGTTTATGTCACCCAATACGGCATTGAGGTCCCCTGGCGTATCGCCCATTTGGGGGTGAATGGGGAGACTCCAGAGGACTGTTTTCCTGGCAAGGTCCCATACTACTATCCCGTAGCTATCAATAGTGGCAAAGAGTTCTGCCACGCCGTCACCGGTAACGTCCTTAAAAAGGGGTATCCCTTCGCCGGTGCCCTGGGGCTCGCGGGTTATCCTTTCCGGGGGAGGGAGAGGGGCCGCTATTTCCCCCGTGAGTGGGTTTAACAGTATTACCTCCTCCTCTCCCCTGAAGGGAATGAAGGCCAAAAAACCTCCCTGAGAGGAGAAGGTAAAGCCTGTCCATAAATCGGGTATATCTTTTGCCCACTTAAGTTTGGGCTTCTTCAGGTCCATGTCCCCCTTAAGTGGCGTAAAACTGCTGTTGCTACCATCCCTGTTAAAGGAGGGCCAATCTGCCGGTAGCATCCCTGGCGATTGGGCGGTGGTGGGGCCGCCCTCGCTAAAGGCCAAAGGTATTTGGGACGTCTGAACTAAGAAGATTACCAAGGCGCTGGTGGTATAGAACCCCATTTCTAAACCTCTTCCACCCCTAAACCAAGTGTATCAAAGAGATAAAAAACAGATGTCCTGAGAGGCGGTTGCCGAGTATAAACCATTATTACGGCCCTTTCAATGCCCACCTTTTTAGGGGCTAGGGGGCAGGGGCTAGAATTAAGAATTCAGAAGTCAGAATTCAGTAGTCAGGATAAAGAACGGCCATCCTAAATTCTGAATCCTGACTACTGACTTCTGTATTCTTTCCCTAATCCCTAGCCCCTGGCCCCTAATCCCTGGCTTTGGGTACGGGGTTGACAAGACGTTTATGAATTGGTAAAATCTGCCCGATTCTTATGAAAAGGGGACGTCCATAGACCTCCAGGGATTATTTATACTCTTACCTGCGATAGCGATTGCTATAACCGTACATGAGTTCAGCCATGCCTGGATGGCTAACCGCCTGGGAGACCCCACTGCCAGGCTTGAAGGGCGTTTAACCCTTAACCCGATGGCCCACCTGGACCCCATCGGCACCCTCTGCCTCTTCCTGGCTTACTTCGGCTGGGGAAGGCCAGTCCCGGTAAATACCTCTAACTTCAAGCATCCCCTTCGGGACGATATGTTCGTCTCAGCCTGCGGCCCTTTATCCAATTTCCTTACAGCCTTTCTCCTGGCCCTCTTTTTCAAACTCTCCCTGAGATTTCATCTCCTTACGCCACATAGCTATTTCTACGACGTCCTGAGACTGGGCCTGGTCATTAACCTCTCCCTCTGCTTTTTCAACCTTATACCCCTTTATCCCCTTGACGGGTCACACATACTCAGGGGGCTGATCCCCAGGAGTATGATACCAGGATACGAACGTTTCAGCAGTTATAGCCCTTTTCTCCTCTTGAGCCTGGTGGCCATGGGGTCTATCTTCCAGGTGCCGGTGCTGGGGAATATTATGGGACCGCCCATTCGTTTCTTTAGCCGTCTTTTCATTAGCATCTTATGAGCCAAACAGCAGAATATAAAGTAGAGTTAGAGATATACAATGGTCCACTAGACCTCCTCCTCTATCTCATTAAAAGGGAAGAGGTGGACATATACGACATCCCGATAGCCAGGATTACCGAACATTACCTGGCTTACCTTGAAACGCTGGAGAGATTAGACCCCGCCCTGGTAGGTGACTTCCTGGTCATGGCCGCAACCCTGATGCACATCAAGAGCCAGATGCTCCTGCCGTTACCCCCCGAAGAGGAGGAGGAAGACCCCAGGTGGGAACTGGTCAAACAGCTCCTGGAATACAAGAAATTCAAGGAAGCCGCCTCTGAGTTGGAAGGGTTCAGGGAGGAAAGGGAAAAGAAGTTTGCCAGGACTGTCAGGCCCTTAGCAGAATACGCCCCAGACCAGGAGGAAGAAAATTTGTCCCTGGAAGAGGCTAACCCCTGGGAACTCTTGAGCCTTTATACCCGCCTCCTCAAAGAGACCCTCCTGGAGATGCCTGCCGTCATTACCCTTGAGGGTACACCAGTAGAAGAGTACATGGACCATATCACCGAAAGGCTCAGATACCAGGGAGTCTTCGGTTTTATTGAACTCCTCCCCCCTCCCCCGAGAAGGAGGATTGAGGTAGTAGGGGCCTTACTGGCCCTGTTAGAGTTGGTGCGGTTGTTGAAGGCAAGGGTAAAGCAGGAAGTTGCCTCTGCGGATATAGAAATAGCCCGAGGGGCACAATTCCTCCTCCCGGAATATGGCCCACCAATGTAGCGGCCGTGCTTACCCGGTAGGGGTAAAATGAACAAAGGAGGCCTTTCCACTACGAAGGCTGGGAGACTCAGATGATAGACAAAGAACTCCTGGAAATACTAGCCTGCCCCCTCTGTAAGACAGAGGTAAAGTTGGAAGGAGAAAAAATAGTCTGTACCCGATGCGGCAGGCGGTACCCAATCAAGGACGACATCCCAATAATGCTCGTGGAAGAGGCCGAGACCCCGGATAAGAAGTAAGAGAGCAGGGGGTAGGGAGTAGGGAGTAGTAAAACAAAATCTTGCTATCCCCTACCCCCTACTCCCTAACCCCTGACCCCTATTTTTCCTCCCCTTGTAGCAGGAAGGTCCTGGGTGTATAATTTTTTGATATTTTTAATGTCTTACTCTTTTCTAAAAGAACCCAGGCGGACACGCAACAGTGGATAGAAAAGCACTACTAGGGCTGGCCCTTTGCTCTCTGATTATGCTCCTTTACTATGTCCTCTTTCTACCCTGGATATACCCCCCGGCAGAAAGAAAAGGACGGCCCATCCCTGCAGAAAGGCCCGGAGTAAAGGCCCCCACAGTCCCATCCATAGAGAAGAAAGAGGCAAAAATCTCTCCCCCAATGCCAGCGGCACAACCGTCTGCCCAGGAGGAGAGGCTGTTGGATAACATCATCCTGGAGAACGAACTCCTGAGAACCGTCTGGACCAACGAGGGCGCGGCCCTCAAGGACGGTGAGTTAAAGAAGTTCAAGGATTACAAGGGACACGATGAATTATGCTTCATAAGCCCCATGGAGACCTCACCCTCCCCGCTCACAATAGAAGAGGTGATGGAAAAATACGACCTCTCCAGACACCGCTACCGGGTAGTTGAGGTCACCTCCAACAGGGTGGTCTTCCAGGCCACCCTGGGAAACGAGTTGAGGCTGACCAAGATTGTCTCCCTCCAGGAGGGGAAGTACCACGTAGACCTTGAAGTGGTACTGGAGAACCTTACCCAGGCAGAACTACCCGTAAGGTACTCTATTGCCTCGTCCACCCAGATATGTCCCGAAGGCACCCCTGAGTTAGACATGGCCTCAGTGGTAGGGGTAGAGATGGGGGGGCAGAAGGTCAAGCTCATACAGAAGTCCCTGGGAGAACTCCTGAAATCCCCCGAAAGGAACGAGTCCCATGGCATAGCCTGGGTAGGGGGGATGAATAAATACTTCGCCACCATACTAAGGCCCCTCTCCAGCAACCTGGTCTCGGCAGTGGATTCTAAGGCAGTCCAGGAGTCCAACGACAAGAAAAAGGCCAATCTATGGGTGAGCCTCCACACCAATACCTTTACCCTCCCCGCCCAGGGGGCAGAAAGACACGACTACACCTTTTTTATAGGGCCGAAAAGGGAGGATATCCTTAAAGAGTATAACCTGGAAAAACTCCTGGGTTTCGGGGCCTTCACCCCCCTCAGTAAGGCCCTCCTGAAGGTACTGAAGGCCTTCTACGGGGTCATACCCAACTACGGTATGGCCATCATCATACTTACCTTCTCCGTGAAGGTCATCCTCTTCCCCCTCACGCGGAAGAGTCAGATGTCCATGTACAGGATGCAACAACTCCAGCCCCACATGGAACAGCTAAAAGAAAAACATAAGAAGGACAAACAAAAGATGGCCCAGGAACAGATGGAACTCTTCAAGAAACACGGGGTCAACCCTATGAGCGGCTGTCTCCCCCTCGTGCTCCAGATGCCCATCTTTTATGCCCTCTTCCGCACCCTCCAACTCTCTTTTGAGATGCGGCAGGCACCCTTCCTCCTATGGATAAACGACCTCTCTCAGCCCGATAAGATGTACACAATGTCCTTCGCCCTACCCTTCCTGGGAAATAGCATAAATGCCCTCCCCATAATTATGACCGTTGCCAGTATCCTCCAGATGAGGCTGATGCCCAAATCCACCGACCCCAAGGCCGTACAGCAACAACAGCTCATGCGTTTCATGCCTGTCTTCTTCGCCTTTATCCTCTACCACATGCCCTCGGGGTTGGTACTCTACTGGACCGTCAGCACAATCCTGAGCGTTGGAGAGCAACTCCTCATAAAAAGGACGCTAGCCAGATTGAAATCAAGCCCCTAAGGCGCGCAGTATGGACACCATCGTAGCCCTTGCCAGTCCCGGAGGTAATTCCCCGAGGGCCATACTCAAACTCAGTGGAGGGCAGGCCCTTCAGATTGTCCTTGAACTCTTTGTCCCCGAACGCCCGTCGGAGGGCCAAAAGCCGATAGCCGACAGCCAATTTAAGTACTCCTGCCTGAAGGGCAAGATTCTCGTTGAGGAAGACACCTGTGCCCCCTGCCTGCTGTACGTCATGCGTGCACCACACTCTTACACCAGGGAGGACGTGGTAGAGGTACACACGGTCGGCAGTCCCCCATTGCTAGAGATGCTCCTGGAAGGCCTCCTCTCCAGGGCCAGGAAATCGGGCAGGGCACTGAGGCTGGCCGAACCCGGGGAATTCACCAGGAGGGCCTTCCTGAACGGCAGGATAGACCTCTCACAGGCCGAGGCCGTATTGCGTATAATCCGCTCCAGGACGGATGCAGAGCTCCGCCTGGCGGCAAGATGCGCCTCAGGTGGAGGAGACGAGATATCCCGCACCTTAAAAGAGACCCAGGGACGCCTGGCCGAGCTTCTCTGCCTCCTGGAACTCTCCCTGGACTTCTCCGACCAGGACATAGAGCCCCTGCCGCAGGAAACCCTGAAGAGCCGTCTGGAGACCTTCCATAAGGAACTCTCTTGTTACAAGAAAGAGGACGGGACTATTAAGCAGGGTGGCATCAGGACGGTATTTTATGGCCCCCCGAATGCGGGGAAATCCAGCCTCTTCAACGCCCTCCTCGGTAGGCCCAGGACAATCACCTCCCCCCACCCCGGCACCACCAGGGATACCGTTGAGGCCGCACTCACCTTGAGGGGTTTCTCCTTCTGCCTGGTGGATACGGCGGGAGTCAGCCATTGGCCGTCGGCCCTCGGTCGTCAGCCAAACCCCGAGACCCGCAGGCCAAAGGCCGAAGGCCGTGGACTATCCGGAGACGTAGAGGCCCTGTCCGTAGTAAAGAGTCAGGAGGCGGTGGAGACCTCAGACCTTGCCCTACTCGTACTGGACGCCAGCCTGCCCAAGACAGAAACCATAGATTTACTAAAATACCTCCACCCGGAACGAATCCACCCCACCATCCTCGTCATCAACAAATCAGACCTCTTCAGGAACGCCCCCCCCCTTGAACCCTTAAACCTTAAACTCTTGAACCCTGGTGTATGCCTCCCCGTCGTCTACACCTCCGCCCTGACAGGCGAAGGACTGGAACGGCTAGGGCATGAGATGATAAGACAGGTATTGAATGGGGCGGTGGATAGCACCCCCAGCCCCTTCAATTCAAGGCAGAGGCTGCTCCTGGAAGAGACCCTGGAGGCCCTGGGACGGGCACTGGGGTGCGTGAGACAATCCGCCCCCCAGGAACTGGCGGCCCTGGAACTAAGAGAGGCCCTGGACAAACTGGGGGAGGTATGCGGTACAATAACCAGTGACGACATACTGGGGAGGATATTCTCCCAGTTCTGTATAGGGAAGTAAAAATAATATGCCCGGACACAGACGTAAAGACAGCCCCAAACCAGGAACCCCAGGGACCAATATACACAAGGCCACCACCAAGAGACCCACCTGGGATGAATACTTTCTGAAAATTACCCGCGAGGTGGCCCAGAGGTCTACCTGCCTGAGGAGGCAGGTAGGGGCACTGCTGGTACTGGACAAGCGGATACTGGCCACCGGCTACAACGGCGCCCCCAAGGGATTGGCCCACTGTCTGGACATCGGATGCCTGAGGGAAAAACTAGGGATACCCCCTGGCGAGAGACAGGAACTATGCAGGGGACTCCATGCAGAGATGAATGCCCTCCTCCAGGCCGCCAGCTACGGCATCCAGATAGGAGGCGCCACCCTGTATACCACCAATCACCCCTGCATCACCTGCGCCAAGAT
>MHYW01000135.1:3683-3953 GCA_001828545.1 Planctomycetes bacterium RIFCSPHIGHO2_12_FULL_52_36 | reverse complement strand
C
This sequence comes from Planctomycetes bacterium RIFCSPHIGHO2_12_FULL_52_36, assembly GCA_001828545.1. Lineage (GTDB taxonomy): Bacteria > Planctomycetota > Brocadiia > Brocadiales > Bathyanammoxibiaceae > 2-12-FULL-52-36. The sequence continues at coordinate 3,952 of MHYW01000135.1, read as the reverse complement.
TGCATCACCTGCGCCAAGATGCTCATCAACTGCGGGGTCAGGCGCATCGTCGCCCTGGACGACTACCCCGACGGCCTCTCCAAGGACATCCTGAGAGAGGCTGGGGTGCGGGTGGAGATAGTAAAGCCCCACAAACCCTAGTTTTTAATTCTTATAGACTAAACTATATGTAAGGGGGTAGACCCCCCTTACCCCCCCCCAAACAAGGGTTCAAGAGTTTAGGAGTTCAAGGGTTTAAGTTGTAGGGGCAGGGGTTACCCCTGCCCGAC
>MHYW01000135.1:0-3568 GCA_001828545.1 Planctomycetes bacterium RIFCSPHIGHO2_12_FULL_52_36 | reverse complement strand
GCTCATCAACTGCGGGGTCAGGCGCATCGTCGCCCTGGACGACTACCCCGACGGCCTCTCTAAGGACATCCTGAGAGAGGCGGGGGTGCGAGTGGAGATAGTAAAGCCCCATAAGTCCTAGAGTGAAGTAAAAAAAGAAAGCATATTCAACAAATTTTTTCAGATTTTACTTGACTCTATATCAATATATTGTATGCTATCCCACGAATGTATACCAAATATATAGCAAATGTAGTAATGATTAACTCATGCACATATGCAATGCCCCTACTGCAAGCAAGACAACGATAAGGTAATCAACTCCAGGCCCGCCATGGACGGACTGAGCGTGAAGAGGAGGCGGGAGTGTCTTAACTGCAGTAGACGATACACCACCTATGAACGGATAGAAGAGGCCCCCCTGAAGGCGATAAAGAAGGACGGCCGCAGGGTACCCTTTGATAGGAACAAGATCCGCCAGGGTATAGAAAAGGCCTGTGAGAAGAGGCCGGTATCCTCAGAACAGATAGAGGCGGCCGTGAGTGAGATAGAGAGGGATATATACAACCGATTTGATAGGGAGGTGCCCACCAAATACGTTGGCGAACTGGTAATGCAGAAACTCAAGGGCCTTGACCACGTGGCCTACGTCCGCTTTGCCAGCGTCTATAAGGAGTTCAAAGACCTCTCCGAGTTCATGGAAGAGGCAAAGGCACTTATGGGGAAGAAAGAGGGGAAGAGGTGATTAACCAAACACTTGGGTTTCAAGTTATACTCCTTTTAATTACTAAAAATGTCCGGGGGCAAAGCCCCTTTACAACCCCCAAATAGGAGCCACTAAATGGAAAAAATAGAACTAAAAGAATTTGTGCGAAAAGTTATAGCTGACATAGAGGATGGATTGAGATATGAGAAAGTATGTCTTGGCAGTTCAATCAAATTTGAAGTGTCAGTAAGCGAAACGAAGAAGCCAGATGGTGAGTTGAAAATCTCTGTTGCCTCTGGTGAAGCCGGTATTGGAAAAGAAAGCGTTACAAAGGTAAGCTTTGACGTCTACCCCTACGATCCCCACACAAGACAGGAAAGGATGTCTATACATCCAGAGAAGATTCGCCTCCTTTGATAATGGCATTGGGTAACAGATGAGATTCTTCGCTCCGCTCAGAATGACAGGGCGGTAGGTTGCCCCCAACAGATGTCACCCTGAGTGAAGCGAAGGGTCTAGTAACACTAATATAAGAGTCACGAGACATATACATTAAAATTTACAAACACTAACGGAGGAACCCGTGAGCCCCCTGGAAAAGGTAAGGAAGAGAGACGGTAGGTTAGTGCCCTTTGATGAATCCAAGATAGCCGACGCCATCTTCAAGGCCGCCCAGGCCGTGGGAGGTGAGGACAAGGCGCTGGCAGGAGACCTCGCCGACATGGTGTCCTTCCACCTGGAACAGAAGTTTAATCCGCCTGAGGCGGACGTCCCCGGCATTGAGGACGTACAGGACCTGGTGGAAAAGGTCCTCATAGAGACAGGCCATGCCAGGACCGCCAAGGCCTACATCCTCTACAGGGATAGACGGGCCAGGCTCAGGGGGGCCCTTAAGGTAAGAAAAAATGTGAAGAAGGGCAACAACTCCACGGACGTCTCCCTCCTCGTGGATACCGACAGCAGGGACGAGAGTTCCGTGTGGGACAAGGGCAAGATAGCCCTGGCCCTGGAGAAGGAGTCGGGTCTACCACTGGACGAGTCCCTGGACATTGCCAGTGCCGTAGAGAAGAGGGTCTTCGCCTCCGGTCTGAACCGCATCTCTACCGCCCTCCTGAGGGAGCTGGTGGACAACGAACTCTTTGAGAGGGGCTATGACATCCAGCTAAAGAAACAGCAGATGCTGGGCACGCCCAAGTACGACCTGGAGCGGCTCATATTCTCCAAGAGTAATGAAAACAGCAATATCGCCACGAATAACCCCGAGGCCATAAACCTCACCATAGCAGAGAATACCCTGAAACAGTACGCCCTCCAGGAGGTCTTCTCCAAAGACGTAGCGGCGGCCCACCTCTCCGGGGCAGTGCACCTCCATGACCTGGGCTATCCCACCAGGGTCTACTGCAGTTCCCACTCCCTTGAATACCTCAAGAAATACGGACTACAGCTGGACAACCTGGACACGGTCAGCGCCCCCGCCAAACACGCACGCACCCTTACCGGACACCTCAACACCTTCCTGGCCAGCATGCAGGCCTATTACGCCGGGGCCCTAGGGGTAGGCTATATTAATATATTATACGCCCCGTTACTGGAGGGGATGAACAACAAGGAGCTCCGCCAGGAGGCCCAGCACCTCATCTTCAGTTGCAGTCAGAGCGCCTTCTCCAGGGGGGGACAGACCCTGTTCCTGGACTTCAACGTCCACACGGGCATCCCCAACTACCTTAAACCCATCCCTGCCATCGGCTCAGGAGGGAAGTATACGGGAAAGCCCTACGGAGAATACGCCGAAACGGCCAGACGCTTTACCATGGCCATGCTGGACGTCTGGCGCGAGGGGGACTGCCACGGCCACCCCTTCGCCTTCCCCAAGTGCGACCTGCATATCAACCAGGACACCTTCCAGGAGCCAGAACAGTACGAGATACTCAAATACGCCTGTCAGATAGCCAGCGAGAACGGGGTACCCTACTTCGTCTTTGACAGGGACGAGGTAACCCTCTCTGCTTGCTGCCGTCTGAGGACTACGATACAGGACGACTACATGATTAAGTACCCTGAGACCATGCGTTTCTGCGGCTTTCAGAACGTGACGGTAAACCTGCCCCAGGCCGCCTATCGGGCAGGTAAAGGCAACTGGGAGGCCCTCTGGAAGGAGATTGACCAGACCATCCAGATATGCATCAAGGCCCACCTCCAAAAGAAGGAGTTCATTGCCAGGCTCATGTCCGGTCCGGAAATGCCCCTCTGGCAGATAGGACGGAAGGCACTGGACGGGCGCCCCTACGTGGACCTGCAGAAAGCTACCTACATCGTAGGCATCCTCGGCCTCAACGAGTGCCTCCAGTACATGATGGACAAGGAACTCCATGAGGGAGAAGATCCCCTGCGGAAGGGGCTACAGGTCATAGCCTTCATGTACCAGAAGGTAAAAGAGGCAGGCAAGAAGTACGGGCTGAAGTTCTCCCTGGAAGAATCCCCGGCGGAGAGTGCCGCCAGGAGACTGGCTAAGATAGACGTAAAGAACTTCCCTCCTGCCAGGGAATTGGTGAAAGGGTACCTGGGGAAGGACGAGTACTATTACACTAACAGCGTCCATCTGAGGCCCGACGCCCCGGTAGACATGCTCTCCAGGATAATCCTCCAGAGCAAGTTCCACACCATGATAGAGTCCGGGGCCATTATCCACGCCTTCTGCGGGGAGGAGCGGCCCTCGCCCACCAGTATCATGAACCTGGTGAGAAAGACCTTTGAAAACACCCAGGCGGCACAGCTTACCATCTCCCCCGAGTTCACCATCTGTACCCGGTGTAGCCGCCTCACCCCCAGGCTTACGAACCACTGCGACCACTGCGGTGCCGCTAACGTCCTCGGGGTAGAAAG
>MHYW01000134.1 GCA_001828545.1 Planctomycetes bacterium RIFCSPHIGHO2_12_FULL_52_36 | reverse complement strand
CCCTGATGGCCCTGGATATTGGCAAGGGAGACGAGGTCATCACCACACCTTATACCTTCTTTGCCACAGTAGGGTCTATTGTCAGGCTAGGCGCTATCCCCGTCTTTGTGGACATAGACCCTAAGACCTTCAACATAGACCCTGCAAAGATAGAGGAGAAAATAACCTCCAGGACCAGGGCCATTATACCAGTACACCTCTTCGGCCAGGTGGCAGATATGGACGCCATCCTGGGGCTTGCCAGGAGATACAATGTCGCCATCGTAGAAGATGCGGCCCAGGCCCTCGGGGCCGCCTACAAAGGCCGAGCCGCTGGCTCCATTGGAGATTTAGGCATCCTTTCCTTCTACCCCTCCAAAAACCTTGGGGCCTATGGGGATGCCGGAATGGTAATCACTAATAACGAGGAACTCGCAGAGAAGGTATCTATATTGAGAGTCCATGGGAGTAAGACCAGATACTACCATACTATGGTGGGCATCAATAGCCGACTGGACACCCTCCAGGCGGCTATCCTCCTCGTCAAACTGAAATACATAGACCAGTGGAAACAGAGGCGACGGGAAATCGCCCACCTCTATGACAAGGACCTGCAAGACACCCCTGTAACCTGTCCCTATGTCTGTAAGCAAAATGACTCCGTTTACACCTACTATGTCATTCGTACAAAGGGTAGAGACGCCCTGAAGGACTACCTGACAGAGGCCGGAATAGGTACCGCCGTATACTACCCCTTACCCATGCACATGCAAGAGTGCCTCAGATACCTGGATTACAGGGAGGGCAGTATGCCCGAGGCTGAAGGGGCATCAAAGGAGGCCCTGGCTATACCCCTCTACCCGGAAATTACCGAGGAGCAGAGGGGGTACGTGGTGAAAAACATCAAGAGATTCTTTAGTTCAAAATTCAGTAGTAGGTGATGGACTATAGACTTTAGTCCGCCTGAGGCGGATTAGTATTCTGAATTCTGACTACTGACTTCTGTATTCTTTCCCTGGCCCCTAATCCCCTATCCCTATTTTCTAACCCCTTCTCCCGAAAAAGATTGACACCATAAAGAACGCTGTGATACAATTTTACGTATAGCCTTCTCTCTTAAACTGCTGGAGAGGGTGGCGGGGTCCTGGCCATGAACTCAGCTGGATTGGCCGCTCCCGACAGAGGATAAATCATTGAGACTGTGGGCCTTGTGCTTATTGGCCCTGTTCTTGGGGTCTGGATGTGTATCTAACCAGAGTACCGCCGTGGGCATGGCTGGGGGTACCGCTGCGGGGGCAGGTATTGGGATGGCCCTTGGCAATCCAATACTGGGCGCCATCGTAGGTCTAGGGCTTGGCACCGCTGGTGGTGCCCTGGTTCAGGGCCACCAGGATAAAGAACGGGCTAAGAAGGAAAAGAAGGAACTGGAACAACAGCTAGAGGAGGCTAACCCACCGACACCCATGCCCCAAAAAAGCTTCATAGAAGGGCACTATGAACATGTAGAAAAGAAACGATGGGTGGATACCTCCCAAAGGGAACGCGTCTGGGTGGAAGAACGCCAGGAAGAAGGCAAAAAGATTGATGGTCATTATGAAGAACGCCTGACTCCCTCTGGTTACTGGGAAGAATCTGAGGAAAAGGTCTGGGTCCCAGACCATTACGAGTAATTAACCCCCCTCATGTCTTATAATAGCGAAAGATTATTTTTACAGGTAGCCAAGGTCAGAAGCGGGTTTAACCACTCCGCCCTGATAAGGACGCTGATAAATATCTCCGTGGTGGGCCTTGCCCTGGCTATCACTGCCACCCTGACAAGAAAAATCGTTGGAGGTTATGCCCCCCTTTATTTCTTATTCCTCCTCCCCCTTATTATCTACGCATCTATAGCAACCGTAAGGCTACACAACAGGTGGATAAGCCTTTCTCAGACTACTACCTTTTTAGACCGTCGTTTAAACCTTAAGGCCCGCCTCATCACTGCCATTGAATGCGTAAGGGAACCTAACCCCTCAAAGTTTTCCTCCGCACTGGTAGCAGACGTCCTTAATAAACTGGACGACAAAAGCCTGCAGAGGATACTCCCAGGTAGGGTGCCTAAATCGCTGGCAGCGGCAATACCTCTGGCCATAATCCTGCCACTGCTACTCTTCTTGATGCCTGACCTCCATCAGAAAGAACCCTTTTGGGCCTTTAAGGAATCCTCCCCTCAACTGATGTTCTCTACTCCAGGGTTTAGCCAGGACACGTCGGCAAAGGAACAATCCGCCCCAGGTGGAGAGACAACTCCCACCACAGGCCCGCAAGAGCCTGTGCCCCCTGAAAATAAACAAGATGAACAGAAGAAAGAAGAGGCCAGTCAGCCCAAGCCTGACACAGGCGGCGGGGACACTCAAGACAAAGAGCCACAGCAAAAGACTGCTAAAGAAAACGAATCTACCCCTGAGCCTCTCAGGCGTCTGGCAGAGAAGGAACAAGAGCGACAGCAGAAACAACAAAAGCAAGAACAAACCCAGAAGAAGATAGACAAGGAGATGACCTCCATCCAGTCCCTCCTGTCCAAGCTTATGCCCCCCATGCTCCAGCCACCCATGCCGCCTATGCCAATGCCTCCGATGCTGAGCCCCCCACAGTCGGGTGGCGGTGGTGGTGGTGGACAAAGCGGAGGGGGCGGAAGTGCCAATAACTCAGGGAAAGGCGATAGCAGTGAAAATACCTCTTCCTCAGGGAGTGGAAAAGATTCCTCTAAGTCTGCCTCCGGTGGGACGGAAAGTTCTGCCTCCGGCACGGCATCAAACCAGGGAGGCGGCTCTAAGAAATCGGGAAGTACGGGTGGCGGGGCGTCCCCATCTCAAGGCGATACCTCCCCACAACCGTCTGGACAGGGGGGAGGCAGTTCTACCCCGCAAACGGCCTCAAGTGCCGGAGGTACGAGCAGTGGTCAATCCTCTTCAAGCGCAACGGCCTCCGGGGGGCAGTCTGGTTCATCTCAGGCAAGCAACAAACAGCCCTCACAAACTGGTTCAGGTGGAGGAGACCAAAAAGGCCAGACGTCCCCACAGCCCTCCGGGCAAGGGGGCGGCAGTCCCGCTCCACAAGCGGCCTCCAGCACTGGAGGTGCAAGTGGCGGTCAACCCTCTTCTGGCGGAGCGGGAACCGGGGGACAGGCCAGTCCACCTCAGACAGACGCCAAACAACCTACACAGGCTGGTTCTGGAGGGGCAGACCAAAAGGGGCAGACGGGCCAAGGCACTTCCACCGGAAGTGCACAAAGCGGCGGACAGGGTTCACAGGGGACAGGTCAGAGTGGCCTTGCCAAACAAGACCAGTCCACCTCAGGCGGACAGTCAGGCACTGGTGCCTCGCAATCTCAGACTACTGGCTCATCACAGACCGCCCAGGGACAGGGTACTCAGCAAGGGACCTCTTCAGGAGGTGCCAGCGGTAGTCAGGGTGGACAGGCAGGTACCCAGGGTGGAGGACAGGGCTCACAAGGGGCGGGACAGAGCGGCCTTGCCAAGCAAGACCAGTCTACCTCAGGCGGGCAATCTGGTGCTGGAGGCACACAATCTCAACCGGCCAGCTCATCACAGACCGCCCAGGGACAGGGTGCCCAGCAAGGGGCCTCTTCAGGAGGTGCCAGCGGTAGTCAGGGTGCACAGGCAGGTACCCAGGGTGGAGGGCAGGGTTCACAGGGGACAGGTCAGAGTGGCCTTGCCAAGCAAGACCAGCCCACCTCAGGCGGACAGTCAGGCACTGGTGCCTCGCAATCTCAGACCGCTGGCCCTTCAAAAGCTGGGCAAGGGCATCCGCCTCAGGCGGATCAGAAAGAAACCACCTCAGGAGGTGCTGGCAGTAGTACCCAGGGAGGGGCACAGACAGGCCCTGGACAACAAGATAAACTCGCACAAGGCCCTGCTGGTACAGGGGGCAAGAAAGGCGCCCCCCAGTCCGGGGGGACAGAAAAGGAAGGGGCGGCCAAAGGGAGTGGTGACCAGGGAGAGCCATCCCAGAAGGAAAAGTTAGCCCAGGCGGCAACCAGCAAAGGACAAGGAGAAAAACAAGACACCTCTCAGGGTGAAGGAGGTCAACCCGCCTCAGGTGAACAGTCAGGTGCTGGAGGCACACAATCCCAACCGGCTGGTTCATCACAGACCGCCCAGGGACAGGGTACTCAGCAAGGGGCCTCTTCAGGAGGTGACAGCGGCAGTCAGGGTGCACAGGCAGGTACCCAGGGTGGAGGACAGGGTTCACAGGGGACTGGGCAGAGCGACCTTGCCAAACAAGACCAGTCCGCCTCAGGCGGACAGTCTGGCGCTGGTGCTTCGCAATCTCAGACTGCCGGTTCATCACAAACTGCCCAGGGACAGGGTGCCCAAAAAGGGGCCTCCACAGAAAACGCTGGCGGTAGTCAGGGGGCACAGGCAGGTACCGAGGGCGGAAGTCAGGGTTCACAGGGGGTGGGGCAGGGTGGTCTTGCCAAACAGGATCAGTCTACCTCAGGCGGACAAGGAGAGGGCGGGGAAGCTGGCAAACAACCCGACAAGGCTGGAGGTCAGGGTAGTAAATCCCAGGAGGCATTGAATCAATCTGCCTCAAGTGGGCAAGGTCAACAACCAGGGGTCCCTACCCCTGGCGCAAAAGGAGGTGGGGGAGGGGCTGAACCAAATGCAACCCCCGCTGGAGGCAGCCTTGCAGAGAAAGGGGCTGGTCAGGACTCCTCGCAGGGAGGGGGAAGCCAGCCTAAGGCAAAGGCAGGGAAACAGCAGGGTTCCACTGGACAAGGAGACAGTCCTGGGGCAGGGAAATCGGGTGAAAAGGGGATGGCCGGTGGGGCATCCGCCGTCGGAGGTGGTAGCACAGCCGGACAGCAGAAAAGTGGCCCTACTACCGCTGAGGGGGGCACTGAGGGGGGCAAAGAGGGAGGACAGATGGGAACCTCCGGTGAACAGGTTGCTTCAGGTAGCCAGGGCCTCTCCGGGGAGATGAAGGGGTCATCTGCTGACCCCAATTCCACTGCAAAAGAACAGGTAGCTTCTGGTAAGGCCCCGGGGAAAGAGAAGGGTGTGGGGGATAGTAAGACCAATCAAAAAGGCCAGGGGGATAAGACAGCCCAGGAGGGTAAGGGCCCTACCGATGTAAAAATGACCAAGAGAGATACAGGTGGAGAGCAGGGGGCAAAAGACATCCGCCAATTGAGACAGGACATCCAGAAGACCCTAAAGGATATTGATTATGACCTTAAGCGTTTAGAGACTACTATGCAAGAGGGAAAATCCCCGTCTCAACCCGCCCCAGGGGGACGGTCCGCCTCTGGTAAACAAGAGCAAAAGGCCTCTCAGGGCGGGGGGACGCAACCCGGCCAGGATAAGGCCCTGGAGGAACAGACTGCAATGGGTGCGGAATCCGGGGGGCCGCAGGGAGAGGAAACGGGAGTTGCCCAAGAAGGGCAAGAAGGAACAAGTACACCTAACGCCGGGGCTGAGGCCGGGAAGGAAATGGGTTATTCTCCCATGGAGGGTACAAAAGTTGGAGGTATGGGTGCTGGAGACAAACCTGGGGACAAACTATTCTCTGAAGGAGAAGAGGAAATGGGTCCTCCAGGGGAAAGGGGGCATGAATTAAGACTAAAGGCAGACAAAGCATCCACGCAAGAGAAACGGGAGGTACTCTCCACCGGTCAGGAGGTAGTTGAAGGTGCGGTGCCATTTAAACAACACAGCCCTACCGTGGAGGTTGACCCTTATACCAGGCTTGGTAAGGAGCAGGCAGGAGAAGATGCCATAAAAAAGGCCCGCATACCACAGGAATACGAGGGAATCGTAAAGGAAATATACAAGGGGAACTAAATGTATCCACTCGGTGTAGAAGAGAAGGAAAAGATGGAAGACCTGGCTGAGGAAGTAGAGGTCTTCAGGAAGGATTTACTCTCCATCCTGGAAGAGATTAGTCGTGTAGTCGTAGGTAACACGCAACTCATAAAGGAGATACTTATCGCCTTTTTCTGCGGGGGACACGTCCTGATAGAGGGCCTTCCCGGACTGGGCAAGACACTGCTGGTCAAGTCCTTGAGTAAGGCCCTGGGGTTTGAATTTAAAAGGATACAGTTTACCCCGGACCTCATGCCAGCAGACATTGTAGGTACGCAAATGGTAGTGGAGAGGGACAGTGGGGGAAAGGAGTTCCGGTTTTCCAGGGGCCCCATCTTCGCCAATATCGTCCTGGCCGATGAGATTAACCGTGCCACCCCGAAGACTCAATCTGCCCTCCTGGAGGCCATGGGGGAGAGACAGGTTACCGTGGCAGGGAAGACCAATATCTTAAAAGAACCGTTCTTCGTTATGGCCACCCAGAACCCCATAGAAATGGAGGGGACTTACCCATTACCAGAGGCCCAGATGGACAGGTTCTTTTTCAAACTCCACGTCCCTTATCCCAGCCATGAGGAGTTAAGGACGATTTTAAACCAGACGACCTCCACTGGAGACTATGAGATAAAGATGGTCTTTCCAGAAGAAAGGGCACTGGCCAGGGTGTTAGAGATGCGGAAGTTAATCCGGGAAGTCTTGGTCTCCTCTAAAGTCCAGGATTACATCGTGAAGATAGTCATGGCCACCCAGCCAGACAGCAAGGCCCATTTGGAAGATACTCCAAACCCCGTACACGCCTTGCATGAATACACGAGAAAATATATAAGCTATGGCTCCAGCCCCAGGGGAGGACAGGCAATGGTACTGGCCGCCAAGGCGATGGCACTCTTAGACGGCAGGGTCAACGTGAGTTTTGAGGACGTGGAGCAGGTGGCGGTATCTGCCTTGAATCACAGGCTTGTGCTGAACTTTGAGGCCGATGCCGATAAGGTAACCGCCCACCATATATTGCACAAAATCATAGAAGAACTTAGACCCGAGACAGAGCATGTTCAGAGACCTCTTTAACCCCACGTTCCTGCGGAGACTGGAGGCACTAACCATCGTCTGTAAAAAGGCGGCCATGGTGTCAAGAAAAGGGGGATACGTATTTATAAATAAAAAGGGTAACAGCATTGAGTTTGCTGACTACCAGGCCTACAATCCGGGCGATGACTTCCGTTACATTGACTGGAACCTCTATAGCCGGCTGGACAAACTCCTGATAAAGACCTTTAAGGACGAGATAGAACTATCAGTCCATATCCTCCTGGATACAAGCCGTTCTATGTCTTTCCCGGAGGGAGACGGGAAGTTCGACTTCGCCAGAAAGACAGCCCTGGCCCTGGGCTACATTGGCCTGTCTAACCAGAATAGCACCAGGGTGGTGGCCCTAACCCCTGCCCATCCAGAAACCCGTTCAGGACTCCATCAAACCCCCTTCTTTCAAAAACCCAGCGGCATAGTCCACATAAAAAATTTTGTCCAGTCGCTTACCCCTACCGGAGAGGCAGACCTGGTGAATTTCCTCTCCCGTTATATCTTTGAGAACAAAGGTAAAGGAGGGACCATCGTATTAATCTCTGACTTTATGATTCCCCCCCATTCCTACAAAAGGGCCCTGGACATATTAAGGTTCAAACACTATGACATAAAGGTCATTCAGGTACTGGGGCCAAGGGAGATAGACCCTTTTAGAGACCTAAAAAGCGGGGAGATTGTGGACGTGGAGACCAGCGAGAGAAAGGTTATAAACGTTACCCCTGTCTTAAAGAAGAAGTATCACCAACTCCTGGAGAACCACAACCAGGAACTGAAACGCTACTGTCACTCAATCAGGGCCCTCTACACCCTAGCCAGGACGGACATGGACTTTGAGTCTCTTATCCTCAAAGAACTGCCCAAGCTAGGCTTTGTGAGGTAGTAAATCTCATGGGTATCTTGAATCTCCTGGCCCTAGCCTACCTGGCCACAATTGCCCTACTGGTGGTGATCTATCTCTTCAGGAAAAAGAGAAAGACCATCCTCGTATCCAGCTTTATTCCCTGGAGAGACCTCACGGAGGGTACAGTACGTACCAGGTTTTTCCTTGCAGATGCCCTGTTCTTCCTGCAAATTATTATCCTCTGCCTCCTGGCCCTCTCTCTAGCCAGGCCTTACATCACCTCTACTATAAAGGGAATTACCGGTAAAGACATAATCCTTCTAGTAGACACCTCTGCCAGCATGCAGACAAGAGAGGGAGAGTCAACCCGTTTTGAGCTCGCAAAGGCCGAGGCCCTGAAAGTCGTAGAAAAGATGGGCATGACGGATAAGGCACAGCTAATTTCCATGCACTCCTCGCCCCTCATAGTCTCAGAACCAATTGGGGATAAGTGGAAGTTGAACCGCCTTATACAAAACCTGGAAGTAACTGATACCACCACAAATCTGGAAGAAGGGCTTAGCCTGGCCCTTTCTTTGCTGAGACGGAACAGTCTGGGGGAGGTACACGTCTTTACCGATAGAGTACCTCCTGAAATCAACACACCCCAGGCAAATAAAATAAGATTTTTTACGTGCGGAAAGGCATCTGCCAACGTGGCCATCGTAGGGCTAGACGTCTATCAAGACATGTTTAAAGAATACTCCGAAAGGGAGGGCTACGTAACGGTAAGGAACATGGGTACTGAGACCAAGACCGTGCTCCTTAAGGGTTTCCTGGACCATAGACCGTTAATGGAGGAGACTGTGGAACTCACCCCCCAGGAAGACCGCACTGTGCGTATAAAAGGCATCTCCGGACCCGGTCTGCTGAAAGTAGAACTACACCCTGAGGACGCCATGCCGCTGGACAATCAGGCCTTTGCCATAATAAGACCAAAAAAGACAATAAAGGTCCTGGTGGTTACTCCAGGGGGATCACTTGAGGAAGAACTGGGAAAGGTGGATAAGGCCGTCAAGGAGGTAGAATTCCTCTTTACATCACCCAGGGGCTACGGTCAACTACCCCTTAAAGACTTTGCCATCTGCCTCTTCCACAAATATGTCCCGGAGGCCTTACCAGACATCAACTCCCTCTTCATATTCCCACCTCAAGACAACAAATTCTTTCCTGTAGAGGGGTGGTTCAGGAATTCAGAAATTATTGACTGGGAACATTCCCATCCCATAATGGGACATCTGGACTATATAGAGGACATCTGGTTGACCAAGGCCCTGGCCTTTAAGAATATGGATGGGTTTGTGCCTGTGGTGAGGGCCAGCGTTGGCGACAGCCCCTTCCCTGTGGTCATCGCTGGACTCGTGGAAGGGAAGAGGGTTGCAGTCCTCGGATTTGACCTGGCAGAATTTAGCTTCACCAGAGCAAAAGATATACCCGTTTTAATAATGTTCCTCAACATCCTCCAGTGGCTAGACCCCGAGGGCACTGCGGCCACTCAGGTAAAGACTGGAAAAAACCTTACCTTTAACCTCAAGGGGGATAGTAAGGAGTTAAGCCTTACCGACCCAAAGGGTAAGACCGTAAAAATTGACGTGTCGGAAAATACCGCGGTTATAAGGGATATTAACCATGTGGGGGAGTATCACCTCAAGGGAAAAGGGATAGAAAGGCGCTTTGTGGCCAATCTCTTTGATAGGGAAGAATCGGACATAAGACCTTCCTCTTTCCCTAAGAGAGGAATACCCTTTGAAGAGGCCAGTGTTGCCCCTTTTTCTTTAACGGAGAAGCAAGAACTGGGTAAATACCTCCTCATCCTGGTACTCCTGCTGTTATTAGCTGAGTGGGTTCTTTATCATCTGAAGGCGCGGGCCAGGACTCTTTAGCATGAATATAGACTTTGAACACCCATCCTTATTGAAACTACTGGCTATCATACCCATATTCTGGGGTTTATCAGCCCTGGCATTGGGGAGATTGCCACTATGGAGACTCATTGCTTCCAACTTTCTCAGGGGGCTGGTACTGGCACTGCTCTTACTCTGCCTTGCCGGCCTGAGCAGGATAGAAAAACTGCCTGGGGAATCCGTGGTAATCTTTTGTGCAGACGTCTCTGACAGTATAAGCCTAGAAAATAAGGCTTGGGTAATGAATTCCATTATGAATATTGAAAATGGGCTGGGAAAGAAAGTAAAGCGCGGGCTTGTGGTCTTTGGCAAGGATGCCCAGGTAATGGCCCCCGTGGAGGAGAGGTTGAAGCCAGAAACCCTCCGCTGGGAGGTGGACACCTCCCGCTCAAACGCTGCCAGTGGACTCCTGGCTTGCCTTAGTATCTTTCCCAAAGACAGTAAAAAGAGGATACTACTTTTTACGGATGGCAACGAGAACCTGGGCAATGGTCTCCAGGCCGCCTCAATCCTGGAGAAACAAGGGATAGAGGTGCATGCCCTGGAGCTGCCCCCGCCTCCAGAAGTCAAAGAGGTCTACGTCAAGAAGCTCATGGTACCGGAAGAAATCGCCCAAGGAGAGGCCTTTGAGGCAAGGGTCACCGTTGAGAACAAAGGAAGCCTTCCCAGCAAGGGAAGACTCAGCCTTTACGAAGGCATGAGACTCCTCAAAGAGTGGGAGACGAGCTTTCCCCCAGGGCTAAATACCTTTGACTTTTTATATGACAACCCTCAGAGGGGGTTTCTTGAGTTTCGTGCGGTGTTGGAGACAGAATCCGACACTGACCCCAACAATAATCTCCATGAGGCATTTGTTAACGTCAGGGGCAAGCCTAGAATCCTCTATCTCCAGGGGGAAGTCAGCCCGCACAACAGGCCCTTTCTGGTTGAAGCCCTGGAAGGAAAGGACGTAGAAGTAGAGATACGAGGACCAAGGGATATGCCCCGTACCCTGCAGGAACTCTTGGGGTACGAGTGCATTATCCTTTCTAACGTACCTGCAACTGCCCTTGGTCAGGGGCAGATGGAGGCCCTGAAGAATTACGTCGGGGACTTTGGCGGTGGTCTTGTCATGCTGGGGGGAGAGCACAGCTTTGCCCAGGGAGGGTACGCTGACACCGCAGTGGAGGAGATACTCCCCGTAAGAGTAACGACTGGAAGTACCTTCATAGAAGAAAAACCCAGGAAGGTAGCCGTTATCCTCCTGGTAGATAAATCGGGAAGCATGACTGGGAGCAAGCTCTTTGCCACGAAGAAGGCCGCCATTGAGTTGATGGCGCAGTTAAAATCTGACGACCTGATGGGGCTTATTGCCTTTGACGTGGTACCCTATGATATTATAGAGCTAATGCCGGTAAGGGACTTACAGTCCTCCATAGTCAATAAACTTACCCGGCTTAATGCAGGTGGAGGGACGGACATCTTCCCTGCCATGAAAGAGGCCTACAAGAAACTGGTCAACTCAGGGTCCCAGGTCAGCCACGTCATCCTTATGTCAGACGGAAACACCCGTTCCGTCTATTACAGCTACGAGAGCCTTATGGAGATGTTTAAACAGGCAAACATCTCTGTCTCCACCATAGCCATAGGAGGTTGGTTAGTTAATACACGACTTATGAAGGACATCGCCATGCGGACGAGGGGTGAGTTTTATATCTTGAAAGACGTGAAGGACCTCCCAAAATTGGTAGTAACAGATACCGATAAGGCCCTTACCAAGGCAGACTTCCACGAGGAACAGTTCGTCCCCAAGTTAGACCCCAGCAGTGAGATACTGAAAGGTATATCCCAGGAGCAGATACCCCCCCTCAGGGGCTACTCCCTTACGAAACCTAAGCCTACGGCTGAGGTACCCCTGGTGGCCGACGTTAGAGGCGTGGACGACCCTATACTGGCAGACTGGAGGTATGGGTTGGGTAAGGTAGTAGCTTACACCTCCGATGCCGAGGCCAGATGGTCTAATCAGTGGGTAAATTGGGCTATGTACAATAAATTCTGGTCCCAAACTATACACTGGGCCATGCGGGATAGGCCAAGGGGAGAATATGCCCTGCAGATAGAGGAGAGAGAAGGTAAGCCTCACCTGGTAATAGAATCCAGCGTTGGGGATTTTGACCGTCTCCAGTTGCGCCTCCTTTCCTCTGGCCTTGAGGGTCATGAGGTGAACCTCAGGCAGGTGGCGCCGAGGCGATACATAGCCAGCCTGGAGACTTATCAGCCTGGCTACTACACGCTGGACGTCTCCACGTTTAAGGGGGACAAGTTGATGGACCACGCAACCAAAGGACTAACAGTACCACCGCAGGCACGTCCACTTCCCTTTGAGAGCCTTTCCCAGGGTAATAATAGGGAATTTATGGAGGCCGTTACCCGAATTACCCGCGGCAAAATCAATCCGGGCATGGAAGAACTGGGGCAGGATACCGGGGAGATAGAAAAGAAAGATGACCTCTCAAGGTTCCTCATACCCCTTGCCATGGGCCTCTTTCTCATAGATATAGCCATAAGGAGGATAGGAATTGCATAAATCAAAAACCCGTAGGGGCGGGGTCACCCCGTCTCTACTACTACTGCTTACTGCCTACTGTCTTATTGTAAGCTCGGACGTCTACGCCTCGGGTCTCTTTTCTGGACTCGTAGTATCTCAGGGGGACTCCGCCTCAGGCGGAGTGAAGGTGGTGGAAATCTACCCTGGATGTCCTGCAGAAAGGGCAGGGGTAGCGGCAGGGGACCTGATTATAGAGATAGATGGCCGGAAGATAAAGACCCTGGACGAATTTGTCAAGACGTCTAAGGCTAGGAGAGATAAGGATACGGAGGTGGGTCTCGTACTTATAAGGAAGGGCAAATTACAAAACCTCCGGGTGATTACCTACAGCGAGATTATCTTTAAGGAGTGGAAGGAAAAGGTCCCACCTCCCCCTCAGAGTAGCATCGGGGGGCTCTCCCTTTTTCAGTATTACATGGAGAAGGGCAAGGCCAAGCTAGGAGAAAATAAAGTGGGGGGGGCCTTTGAGACCAAACTGGCGAGGGACGAAGAGGCCGCAAGATACCTCTTTTACGCCCTGCACTACAACCCTACTGAGGTAGGAGTGGTTCTCCTTATAGCAGATACCTACATGGACATGGCCAGACTATATCTTAAAAATGGCCAAACCCCTCCAGCAGTGGAAAACTATGGCAAGGCCGCCAACCTGTACGAAAAGTGCAGCAGAAAACACGTAGCAGAAAAGGAGTTAGAGCTTATCCTCACCCATCTCCAGGAGGTGGAAAAGGAGTTGCTAAGCCTACTGCCCCCTGAAGAGCAAGGGCCGGTCTCGGCAGAAAAGACAACGACAGGGTCTCTGCCTGTCAAGGCTTCCCCATGAAGAGAAATCCACCAAAAAGCGCAACGGATTCGCCATTAATACTGACAAAACTACTGGCGCTCGTGGTCCTCATCTTCCAGGGATGTGCGAGCGAACAGAAGGTGACAGAGATACCCTTTCCAAAGGAAGAAGTAAAGAACATAAGGAAGGTAGCTATCATGTGCCCTAACGAAAGGCCAGACCTCTTTATGAGCGTAGCTGGAGACGAACACTTTCCCCTTATGCTCTTGTCCCCCGCCGTGATACCCCAACTCTTCCTTGCCATGTCTTACGTCAGCACGACCAGAAATGACAGCCGTCGCTTTAACAGCCTTACCTTTGATATGCACATAGGGCACGTCATCAGGGAGTACCTCTACAGGAAGCTGCAGCGCTCGGCCACGTTTTCCCTTATCTCCCCGGAGGAGGTGGAGGCATGCAGGGTCACCCATAAACTCCAGGGTTCGGAGGCAAAGACCCCCGGGGATTATGAGCAGATAGGCAGATACCTTGGGGCGGATACGGTCGTAGAACTCTTTATCCTCTCCTACGGGGTAAAAGACCCGGGGGTGTTTTCCAAACCCCACCTGGTGCTAAAAGTAAAGGCCTCTATGAGGAGGGTGAGGGATGGTACTCTACTATGGCAGACAAAGATGGTACAAACCTTGCCCCAGCAGGAGAAGGCCTTTGGTTTCAATTACGGGAAGTACTCCGAAGAGGATGCTAGGCTCCTTAAGGAAGAACTGGATAAACTGGCCGGAGTCCTGGCAGAACGTCTGGTAGAAGAGATGGGCTTTAAGTCTCAGCTCCCCACTGCCAGACTGTTGGAACAAGGGAGCAGGGACTAGGGGTCAGGGGACAGAGGTCAGGGATCAGGGGTCAGGGGTAGCCGCAGGCTTTAGCCTGCGTTATACTTTTTCCCTACTCCCTAGCCCCTAGCCAAGGCATTACCCGGCTGTCATACCAATCTTCATCTAATCTGATAGCGCCTAACCTCACCAGCTTTACTCTTTCAATCCCTTCTATTGGCGTTAGCAGGCGCAACTCCTTAAGGCCCATATCTTCAATAACGCCCAGTCCCAGGGTAAAGTTCTCGTCATCGTTCAGCCCTACCAGCAGTCTCTTGTACAGGACGCCGTAGCCCTCTCCTGTAAGGATATTTAGCGGGTTGATTAGCCTGACTGCCCTCAGTGGGATGCCTTTAGTCGTTGCCTTCTGGAAGTATTCTGAGAATTTCTGTCTGCGGTAGTTTCTCCGCCGTTCGTAAGATTTTGGCCTTATCCCCTCGTATGTCTTTAGACGGTGAAGGGTACGGCATTTCCTGTCCTCGTAGGGGCTGAGGATACCCTCCAGTTCTTGTCCCCTTTGCAGGGCCACTACGTGCCTGGCATTGACGAGCTCTATCTTCTGAAATTTTAATTCCCAGGCGGCCCCTCCCTCCACGAAGCCTGAAGTATCTATTATCACAACCTCTGCACCCCCTCCCTGTGCCTTCTCTACCAGCTTTTTCAGGCCCACGGTAGTCTGGAGCAGGTGTCCCAGAGGAGAAGTAGAGCCAACAAAGTACATGGAATGGATTTCCACGTCTCTGAGGGATGTTGGCCCTGCAACCTCAGGGTGCAGGCCTGGAACGGCCTCCAGTCCGCTCAGGGACGACATGCCAAGCGTTGCAGGAGGGCCAAAGGCACACTGCCCCATATCGGCAGAGACCATGGCCACATTGCAGCCCCTTAGCTGGAGCCCCCTGGATAGATAAAAGGCCAGCGTGGTCTTCCCGGTGTCTGGCGCCCCAAGGATTATTACCACACCCTTTAGCCTATTTATACTGTCAACTAGTTCTTTCCAGCCAGGCAGGACTTGGATATCGGTCATGGGATTATGTGCCGTTCAAAAAGAATAGATTATATAGATTGAGACCTCTGCAAAATACCAAAAGAACACATAATAGTGCGATGAACTGTCATTGCGAGCGAAGCGAAGCAATCTCGTATCGCCATGTATACAAAAGCCTTAAGAACGAGAGATTGCTTCGGGGCTTCGCCCCTCGCAATGACACGTTGGGACTTTTTCAGAACTCTCAGATTATACGAGACCTCTGCAAAAGTTTGAGAATACCCCTAAATTTCCCCCTCCCTTGAGGGGAGGGGGAAGGGGGAGGGTGACTGTCTGACTCAGCTAAGTCGGTATGGGATAAGTATATATGCATCATATTGATAATCACCCCCACCCTACCCTCCCCCATCAAGGGGGAGGGAACTAGGTGGTGAAGTCCACAGAAAAATACTTTTGCAGAGGTCTCATTATACGAGACCTCTGAAAAATATCCAGGAGGTCATTCTGATCCACCTAAGGCGGAAGTGGAATTTTTCAGAGGTCCCAGCCTATTGAAAAAGAATTTTTCTTTGCTATAACTGGCGTCAAGCGGGCTGGAGAAGAAGGGAGTATGCTTAGAGAGGCATGCTGGGGGGCTTTGCCCATCGGCCTTTGGGCAGGGGGGATGAGTCCCTTTTGTTTTTTTGGCACCTTTGACAGGGCAAACGTGGCATTATATACTGAATCTAGAGGAAGGATTGAAATGGTCAGCGTCAAATGTCCAGTCTGCCTTGAAGAGCTAGAAATAGAGGATACCCCGGAGGAAAAGACCCACGGTTGTGCCCTCTGCGGGAAGAGGGTTACTGCCTTTATGTGCCCCTACTGCCTCTCAGAGTTTACCCTGGTGGAACCAGGCATGGCAGAGGTCTGTGAGGTCTAGAACTCTCTGACAAGGGATTCCTTGACCTTCCTTGCGATATTCTTGCCAAGGGCTGATGCCTTTTTCAGGTCTTCCTCTCTGGGAGGGCCTTGCACCTCAAGGAAGTCTACTATATCAAAGCCGGCAGGCTGGAGTCTTGCCTTAATCTCTTTGACCGCACCTCCAGCCCAGCCGTAAGAACCAAAGATAGCCATCGTCTTCCCCCTGGGTTTTATTGTCCTTATCAGTTCAATAGAAGAGGCAAGCCTGGGATGGACACCGCCGTAGAAGGCAGGTGAGCCAAAGACTATGGCGCTGGAATCCACCAGCTCCTGTACTATATGGGAGACATCGGCACTGAGCATGTTGTAGGCCACCGCCTCCACCCCCTCCTCCTGTATCGCCGCCACAATAGCCTTCTCAAGCTCGGTAGTACTGCCGTACATGGAAACATAGATTATAACGACCCTTGGCCTCAACGGCCCAATAGCCCACCTTCTGTACGCCTGGAGGATTTTATCGGAGTTCCGCCACACCGGTCCATGGCTTGGGGCTATTATTTTTATGTCCAGACCCTCCAGTTTCTCCAGGGCCTTTCTTACCGGGTTTAGAAAAACCATCATTATCTCTGCATAGTACCTCTTGGCCTCTGACAGGACGACGTCCCCGACCTCCTCCTCATAGAGCCTTTCTGATGCCACATGGGCCCCAAAAAAGTCACAACTGAGCAGTATCTTATCCTCCACGCAATAGGTGAACATCGTCTCCGGCCAGTGGAGCCAGGGGGCATCTACGAACCTGAGGGTCTTATCTCCAAGGGAAAGGGTATCGCCGCCTGCCACCACCTTTACCCTCTCCTCCGGGATGTCATAAAAAACCTTCGCCATGCCAAGCCCCTTTTTAGTGGTAACGAGCTGGGCCTTCCTGGCTATGGACAATAGTTTGGGGAGGGTGCCGGCATGGTCAGGCTCGGCATGATTCATTACTACGTAATCCAGGGTCTCTGGGGCAACTACCTCTGAGACTTTTTTCAGGAGGGTATCGGCAAAGTCAGGACTAACCGTGTCCACCAGGGCGGTCCTGCCCTTTCCTTTAATGAGGTAGGAGTTGTAGGTGGTGCCGTAAGGGAGGCTCATAAAACTATCAAAGATAGTCCTCTCCCTATCTACGGCCCCCACCCAGTACACCCCAGGGACTATCTCTACGGCCTTTTCTAGCATGACGTCAAAAGGTGTTCATGAAGTCTATTACTGCCTCTACATCCATAAAGGGCACCTCAGAAAAAGCAGGCATCTCTGTCTTTTTGCCATGGTGAACCTCTGGACGGGTAATGCAGAGGCGTATCCAATCGTACTTATACTTTTTAGTAATACCTATTATGGCAGGACCAGTCACACCTCCCTCTCCCCTTAGGCCGTGACACTGCAGACACCCCAGCTTATTCCAGAGCCTTTTACCCCTTTCTATCCTTTCCAGGTTCTCCCGTCCAGGGGTAAAAGTGGTAAGGAAATTCAGGACGTCTCCGACCTCATCGTTCTGTAGTCCTGCAAAGGCTGGCATCAAGGCCTTTGGGCCGTGATGGACGGTTGGGTTGGTTATGCTTAATACAAGAAATTCCTCGTCGTACTTTAGTATTACCCCCTTTAGGACAGGGCCTTTGGCTCCCTGCCCCTCCTCTCCGTGGCATTCCAGACAACCTTTACTGGAATATATATTTTTCCCCCGCTCTATGGATTCCTTTAGTAGGGTCTCACGTTCTGCCACCTCAGGCGGGACCTTTTCTTTAATGGCCTTTTCCAGTAACTCTATTTTCGCCTTTTGGCTTTCTATTATCTCCTGCTGTTTCTTAATTATCTCCCTGGTCTCATCCAGCTGTTTTTTTAATTCCTCTAGAGGCTGGGCAAACGCAGTACCTGCCAGGAAGAAAAATGGCACAAGTAATAAGCCTATTCCATATAACATTAAAGGTTCTCCCGCCAAAATTAGAAAATAACACAAATAATCTAATCCCTACAACCTCCCCTTTGCCCCGGCCACCAGCCTGGAGGTAAACTCCCCCACGGCCTTTATCCTCTCAGTAGCTGGACGGTCTACGTACCGTTCCAGCTCCTTGACGATGGCACTCCCCACGATTACACCGTCTGCCACCTGTCCTACGACCCTGGCCTGTTCAGGTGTAGAGACACCAAAGCCCAGGGCAATCGGCTTATCCGTCATACCTTTTAGTTTCTGTATGTTCTCTCTCATATCTGGTGGGAGGGCATCCCTCACCCCTGTAATACCCACCACGGCGATATAGTAAAGAAAACCCTGGGTGCCTTTGGCTATCCTGGACATCCTCTCTGGCGTCGTAGTAGGGGCAACGAAACAGACTATCTTGAAGTCCTTCTCCTTAGCCGCCAGGTGTACTGCATCGCTCTCCTCTATGGGCAGGTCTGGGATAGTAGCCCCATCAAGACCTGACTCCTTGGCCCTGGCCACAAAATTTTCAGGCGTCCCTTTAAAGACAAGGCTATAGGAGACCATTGCCACAATAGGGATATCCGTCTCTTTTCGCAGGCCCCTGACACATTCAAATACCTGAGAGACCTTCAGGCCCTTAGAGAGGGCCCTGTAGTAGGAGGCTTGAATTATTGGCCCATCGGCGATGGGGTCTGAGAAGGGGATGCCTAGTTCTATAATATCTGCCCCACGCCTCTCCAGCTCAAGGACAAGACCCCTGGTGGTCTCTAAATCTGGGTCGCCTGCAGTTATGAAGGGGATGAAGGCGGGTTCTTTTCTGCGCCTTAGTTCCTGGAATTTCTGGTCAATGCGGTTCATCTCATATCGTGCCTTAGGCAGTACCCTGTGGCCGTCCACAAACCCCTCCTGGGTAGCCATGTAGTGCCAGGGACAGATTCCCTTTGGCGGACTCTTGACGGACTCGCTGTGGCGGGATTCGTCTTTGGTAAGCCTCAAGCATATCCACCCAGGGTGGATACACTTATATCTTGACGCATTAGCCGTGGGGCATCCGCCTAAGGCGGACGGCCCTATATCTTAACGCCCAACTTGTCCGCTACCTGGAAGGCGTCCTTATCCCCAGTCCCAGAGAGGCAGACCACCACGAGCTTATCCTTGCCCAGTGTGGGTGCAAACTTCGTGGTGTAATAGAGGGCGTGTGCGGCTTCCAGGGCTGGGATGATGCCCTCGGAACGGGCACACCTCTGGAAGGCCTCAAGGGCCTCCTGGTCCGTAACGGAGACGTATTGTGCCCTCCCAGTCTCCTTCAGGTAGCTGTGTTCGGGTCCCACACCCGGGTAATCTAGACCGGCAGACATAGAGTGGACAGGGGAGGTCTGGCCATCCTCATCCTGCAGGACGTAACTCAGGCTCCCGTGAAGGATGCCGACCTTGCCATAGGAAAGGGTCGCGGCATGTTCCCCCACACCAAAACCTGTTCCTCCTGCCTCCACCCCAATCATTTTGACTGTGGTATCGTCTATAAAGGGATGGAAGAGGCCGATAGAGTTGCTCCCTCCGCCTACACATGCCAGCAGGTAATCAGGGAGTCGGCCCTCTTTTTCCAGTATCTGTTCCCTGGTCTCCTCGCCAATAATGCACTGGAAATCCCGTACCATCATTGGATAAGGATGTGGTCCAACTACGGAGCCTATGATGTAATGGGTATATTTGACGGATGCCATCCAGTCCCTGAGGGCCTCATTGGTGGCGTCCTTCAGTGTACGGGAACCGGTCTTTACTGGTATG